>JAURVW010000529.1 GCA_030655275.1 Solirubrobacteraceae bacterium | reverse complement strand
ACTCGGGCGCCGTACTCGTCGTGCGATTCGATGCCATCGGTGACTTCGTGGTCTGGCTCCAGGCCGCGTCGCAGCTGCGATCGGCCTTTCCCGGTCAACGAATCGTTCTCGCGGCCAATGCGGTCTGGGCGGACCTGGCCCGTCAGCTTCCGTACTGGGACGAAGTGATCGCCATCGACGTCAAGCGGCTCGACACCAACCTCGCCTACCGGTGGCGGACCCTGCGAGAGGTGGCACGTCGCGGCTTCTCGACCGCGTTGCAGCCGACCCACTCCCGGACCCTGTCTGCCGACGCGGTGATTCGCTCGAGTGGGGCAGCGAAGCGAATCGGGGCCGTCGGCGACCTGACGCACCTCTCCCGGCTCCAGAAGCGCATCGCCGATCGCTGGTACACCAGGCTCCTGCCCTCCCGCGCGACGGAAAGCGCGGAACTCGATCGGAACCGCGAGTTCATGCAGGGGCTGACCGGCGACGCATCGCCGATGCCCGCATTCAGGCTCCCGGAAGTCTCCGCGCTGCGCGACGGACTGCTCTTCGGGCAGGCCTACGCCGTCGTCTTCCCGGGTGCCTCCTGGTCGGGGCGGCAATGGCCCGTCAGCGCGTTCGGCGAATTCATCAACGCCTTCTGTGGACCCCGAGGATGGCTCGCCGTCATTTGCGGTTCGCCGCAGGAGGAGTCGCTCTGCGCGGCAGTGGCGGCGTCTACGACGGTGCCCAGCGTCAACCTCGCCGGCCAGACCTCGCTGGCCGAGTTCTGCGAAGTCGCGCGACGTTCCAGGCTGCTGGTCGGCAACGAGACTTCGGCAGTCCACATCGCTGCGGCGGTCGGCGTGCCCTGTGTCTGCATCCTCGGAGGCGGGCACTTCGGACGCTTCGTTCCCTACCCCACGACGTGGTCGTCCTCTGCGCCCGAGCCGGTCTTCCACCGCATGCCATGCTTCGGCTGCAACTGGGAGTGCCACCTGCCGCACGTGAAAGGCGAAGCCGTGCCGTGCGTCTCCGGCGTTTCGGCGCCGATGGTCGTCGAGGCTGCCGCCAGGGTGATCCGCATCGCCGAGGCATCCACCGCCGATCAAAGAACGACCATCCGATGAATCCGTCGCCCCTAGTCGCCGCAGCGCCGACCCTTCGCTCCCCCGTGATCCCGCGAATCACCGTGAT
>JAURVW010000526.1 GCA_030655275.1 Solirubrobacteraceae bacterium | reverse complement strand
CGGCGTCGGCGCAGGAGCGTCGGCCACGACGAGCGGCGCGGGCGCCGGCCCTGCGAAGGCAGCGAGTTCCGGATCCGCGAGCAATGCGGCGCGGGCGGCGTCGCGCTCGGCCTGCTCACGGATGTCGTCGGAGCGGTGCGTCATCACGGCGGCGGCGAGCATGAGCCCGGCCGCGAGGAACGAGGCGAGGATGCCCCAACTGGGCGAGAAGACCTGCTCCACCTTCATGCTGCCCGAGCTGAGATCGCTCGAGCTCGGATTCGTGACGATGAGCGTGATCGGCCGCAGCACGAACAGGACGGCCGAAGCGCCGAAGACCACGCGCTGCGTCTCGCGCAGCTCCGGCACCTTCACGAGCTGCAACGAGAGCACCACCGTCGCGAGGGCGGCGACCACGCGCAGGCCCACCCAGAGGACCGAGTCCTGGTAGCCCATGAGATCCGGGAGGGCATCGAGCCGACTCCCCATCCAGGGCAGGCCGAGGGCCCCCAGCGACAGGACCGCGCCGAGCAGGGCGAGTTTCACGCGCGTGGGCATGCCACGTGATGAACCGGGCTTCATAGCTACCTCGTCGGCAGGTTCACGTGAGGATGGGAGCGCCTCGACGCCCGTTCGAGGGCGACGAGGGGCGCGATCCCACCGCGGAGGCACAGCGTCGGGGCCATGCGACTAGTGGTCGTCGGGGAGCTTGGGCACCCAAGCGCCGTGGCTGTACGCGAGGTGCTCGGTGTTGTCGAAGCGCTTCATCGGCGTCTCCGTGGCGAGCTCGTCGATCCACGGGCGCCGGCGGTTGTTGCCCAGCGTGAGGGCGCCGAGCAGCATGAGCCCGCCTCCCCCCGTGATCAGCCACAGGCCCGTGTCGGGGCGCATCGCCTGGCGCGGATCGGGAGCCAGGACCCAGAGGGCGACGGCCGCGATGCCCAGCGACGCGAGGCCGGCGAGCGCGATGAGCGGCGAATGCCGCCGCGCAGCCCACGCCGACGTGGCGAACACGGACCGGGTCACCGCCACGATCGTGATGAGTGCAGCCGCGCCGAGCGCAGCCGCCAGATAGTGGTTCTGTCCCCACCCGCTCGAGCTCACGCCAAGCGCCCGTGCGACCTCGAGGGCCTGCGGTGAGTCGCGGACCTCGTCGACCGGCTGTCCGAACACGAACAGCACCCGGTTGGAGAGTTCCTCGTTCAGCGTGCCGGGCTTCAGGGCCTGGGCGAACGCCGCAGCCGGATCGACCTTGAGCCACGGCTGACCGACACCCGCGGTCACGAGCGCCGCACCGAGACTGGCAGACAACTGCCCGAAGCCGAACCGGCTTTCACTCTTCTTGCGACCCATACCCGTTTCTATCGGTCGCCGCGTGCCACTTCGGGAGCCCTGGCAGCAACTTGTCGACAAGCTCGTGCCTCAGACGCGCTACAGTGCCTCTCGACCCCGCCTTGGCACTCTCGATTGAAGAGTGCCAACACGGCGGTGCGTCACCTGTTTTGGAACTACCCAACGGAGGCACCAAGAGCATGTCACTCAAGCTCAAGCCCCTCGGCGACCGCCTGGTCGTCAAGGCCGTCGAAGAGGAGCAGACCACCGCGTCTGGCCTCGTCCTGCCCGACACCGCCAAGGAAAAGCCCCAGAAGGGCGAAGTCGTCGCCGCTGGCGAAGGCCGCTGGGACGAAGCCGGCACCAAGCGCATCCCGCTCGACGTCTCCGTCGGCGAGCACGGCCTGTACTCCAAGTACGGCGGCACCGAGATCAAGGTCGACGGCGAGGACCTGCTGGTCCTTCGCGAGTCCGACGTCCTCGCAATCGTGGAGGCCTAAACCATGGCTCACAAAGAACTGAAGTTCGACACCGAGGCCCGCAGCGCCCTCGAGCGCGGCGTCAACGCCGTCGCCAACGCGGTCAAGGTCACCCTCGGCCCGACGGGCCGCTACGTCGTCCTCGACAAGCGCTTCGGCGCACCGACCATCACGAACGACGGCGTCACCATCGCCCGTGAGGTCGAGCTCGAGGATCCCTTCGAGAACCAGGGCGCCCAGCTCGTCAAGGAAGTCGCCACCGCGACCAACGACGTTGCAGGCGACGGCACCACCACCGCCACCGTCCTCGCCCAGGCCATCGTCCGCGAAGGCCTCAAGAACGTCACGGCCGGCGCCAACCCGCTCGGCCTCAAGCGCGGTATCGAGAAGGCCGTCAACGAAGTCGTCGACGCCATCCACGCGCTCTCCAAGGAGATCGACGGCAAGGACGACATCGCCCGCGTCGCCACCATCTCCAGCCGCGACGAGGAAGTCGGCGACGTCATCGCCGACGCCATCGACAAGGTCGGCAAGGACGGCGTCGTCAACGTCGAAGAGGGCCAGACCTTCGGCCTCGAGCTCGAGTTCACGGAGGGCATGCAGTTCGACAAGGGCTACGTCTCCCCGTACCTCGTCACGGACCCGGATCGTCAGGAAGCCGTCCTCGACGACCCCTACATCCTCATCGCGAACCAGAAGATCGGTTCCGTCCGCGACATCCTCCCGGTGCTCGAGTCGGTCATCCAGTCCGGCAAGCCGCTCCTGATCATCGCCGAGGACCTCGAGGGCGAAGCCCTCGCGACCCTCGTCGTGAACAAGCTCCGTGGCACCTTCACCTCCGTGGCCGTCAAGGCCCCGGGCTTCGGTGACCGCCGCAAGCGCATCCTCGAAGACATCGCGGTCCTCACCGGCGGCGAAGTCATCACCGAGGAGCTCGGCCTCAAGCTCGAGAACACGCAGATCGAGCAGCTCGGCCGCGCACGTCGCGTCGTCATCGGCAAGGACTCGACGACCATCGTCGACGGTGCCGGCGACGCGGACGCGATCAAGGGCCGCATCGCCCAGATCAAGTCCGAGGTCGACTCCACCGACAGCGATTTCGATCGCGAGAAGCTGCAGGAGCGCCTCGCGAAGCTCTCCGGCGGCGTCGCCGTGATCAAGGTCGGTGCCGCCACCGAGACCGAGGTCAAGGAGAAGAAGCACCGTGTCGAGGACGCCCTCCAGGCGACCCGCGCAGCGCTCGAAGAGGGCATCGTCCCCGGTGGTGGCGTCGCGCTGCTCCACGGTGCGAAGTCCATCTCCCTCGACGGCCTCGACGGCGACGAGGTCACCGGTGCTCGCATCGTGCTCCGCGCCCTCGAAGAGCCGCTCCGCCAGATCGCGTTCAACGCGGGCCTCGAAGGCTCCGTCGTGATCAACGAGGTCCGCGCGGCCGAGGCCGGCTTCGGTCTCAACGCCTCCACGGGCGAGATCGTCGACCTCGTCGCTGCCGGCGTCATCGACCCGGCCAAGGTCACGCGCTCTGCCCTGCAGAACGCTGCCTCGATCGCGAAGAACATCCTCACCACCGAGGCCATCATCGTCGAAGCTCCGGAGCCCGCCGGCGCCGGCGCCGGCGGCGGCATGCCCGACATGGGCGGAATGGGCGGCATGATGTAGCCCCTGGGGGGCGCTTTCGGCGATCTCCCGTCCGTGCGCAAGAGGCCCGGCCCAGAGGCCTAAACCTCCCGCGCACGAACGGGACCTCATCCGAAATCGCCTCCCCAGGGACTCCATCATGGGTTCGAGGAGTCCCCCGAACCCTGAGTCTCTCTCGAAGGCCCCGGTCGTCCTCTCGGACGGCCGGGGCCTTCGGCGTTCTCGGGGCCATTGGACTGCGAAATAGTTATTGGGTGTGGCGCCCCTTTAAGGTCGCGCCCGTGAAACCCTCTCGTCTGTTCGTCGCCGCGTTGAGCACGACCACCGTCCTCACCGGCGCCAACGCCGGCGGCGCGGCCGCTGCCGAACGCTTCGCCAAGCCTGGCGGCTCGACCGCCGCCGACTGCCTCACCGAGGCCACCGCCTGCGCGCTCGGCAAGGCCATCGCGGACACGCCCACGGCCTCACAGCCCAACGAGAACGTCGTCACGGCGCTGCCCGGCGACTACACGCCGGCCGATGCACTCGCCGGCGATTCTTCCCTGCTCACGGG
>JAURVW010000518.1 GCA_030655275.1 Solirubrobacteraceae bacterium | reverse complement strand
AAGAATATCTATTCTATAATATTTATCATGCAATCTTGGAAGATGTTTATCCAATATTTTTGTATCTTGTTTACTCATATACACCCATCTGATATTATCGCATTAATCTCATAGTCTGCATCTCTCCAACAGCTTTCACTAAGCTGTGTTCTTTCAAGAATATCCCTGAGTTGAAATAGTCTTTCGAGGTATGTTAATTTCATAGTCATTTTATCCCCCTATCCATATCATAACCCCCTGCTTTCAAGATACTCATCAAAAATAGTTGGATTATCTATTCTATCGTACTTATTCTGTAATCTCTGAAGCGCAGGATTAATTTGAAGAATCTTTATTTCATTAGCTTTTGGAAGGTCATAGTCATAGATATGAAGTGAATAATTAAACTCACATATTTCTACAATCTCACATCCACATGGCTTAACAACTTCTCTATTAAGAAATTCAGTTATAGCTACTGTGTTTCCTTCCCATGCAGAAAACAGATCATGACTTCTAAAAGTCCAATATATCTGTGCCTGTCCTTCGCATTTCCACCTCACCATAACTTCATTCCAGCACGGCTGTGCTTTATCAGAATAAGTATGAATAACTGGATTATACAAAACCGCTACATTTCTATTCGATGAAAGTCTCTCTTTGCATTGTTTATCAAGACCAAACCTGAGTGCTTCAATTTGATTAAATGGTATATTATAAGGATTAGTTAAGCAAGTACCATACGCAATATACCCCTCTTTGTGTATATTATAGTAAGTATAATCAAACCTACTTGCATCATACTCATCAGTATATTCAGCAATATACTCCTTCAACTTTAATGGAGTAGCAAAAGGATCACTTGGATGCACAACATGATTAAGAACATCTCTTACTGCATGTTCATCAAGAATAATAGTACATTGACTATCAACAGCATGTTTGACTTCTTTTCCCCTACCAAAAGTAAGTTTTTCAGGACTCTTTCGTACAAATTTAACAGCCTCTTCCCAAGCTTTAGCAAAGCTTACACTTCTAATAGTTTTTGCGTACAAGATTTACACCCCACTTAAGAATCAAGTAGTTCTTCGCTCGCTTCATGCGTTTCTTTTTGTGCATACCGAAGCTTTTCAAGCTTTTCCTCGATAGGACTTAATGATACAGCTTTCATCCCAAAATTATCAATAGTAAATCTAACAGCAAACTGTATAGCTTCA
>JAURVW010000513.1 GCA_030655275.1 Solirubrobacteraceae bacterium | reverse complement strand
GCGACCCAGAACGCCGTGAACAACGTGCGCATCGGCTACGACGGCAGCACCGCCTACAGCGGCAACATCCTGATCGAAGGCAATTCGCTGCAGCAGCTCAGCCAGCAGGCCGGCGCCGGCTCGATCGCGGTGCAGACGACCGGCACGCTGACCGTGCAGTCGGCCCGCACGGGCTTCACGCAACTGCGCGCCGGTGGCGGCGCGCTCGGCTTCGACGACGACTGGAACTTCGGCAGCTCGCTCGCGGGCTTCACCCTCGGCAAGAGCACGAACACGCTGGGCCTGACCTTGAGCAACGCGTTGACCGCAGCCGGCCCGATCGCGATCACGGGCGGCAACGTCAACCTGAACGCGAGCCTGACGAGCACGCTCGCGGGTGCCGGCATCCGCGTGCGTTCGAGCGGCGACATCGTCGCCAACGGCAACCTGAGCGCGGCGGGCGATGCCACCTTGACCTTCCAGGCCGACCACGACATCCGCATCGCCAGCTCCGCCAACGTGGCGATCGCCGCGAGCGGCGGCAAGCTGAACACCGTCCTCTGGGCCGATGCGAACGGCAGCGGCGGCGGCACCGTCTACTTCGGCAACCAGTCGGAGACGACGACCACCACCATTAACACGGGCGGCGGCCATGTGTGGGCCGGCGGCGGCAGCGGCTCCGCGATCTGGAACGGCTTGAACGTCGGCAACGGCTATGCCAATTCCGACACCGGCACCGCGTCGTGGGACGGCGTCGAACTGCGCAAGACCAGCATCACCACGGCGGGCGGCGACGTGCTGCTGAAAGGCCGCAACGACCGCGTCGTCAACACCGACGCACGCGTCGGCCTCTACGTCAGCAACAGCAACGTCAGCACCGGCGCCGGCAGCCTGACGCTCGACGGCCAGACGACCTACCGCACCGGCAGCGTGCCTTCGATCAACGTCGGCGTTCTGATCGAGAACAGCAGCAGCCTCGCGAGCAGCGATGGCGCGATCGCCATCACCGGCACGCAGAACGGCTTCAACACCGAAGCCGAGGGCGTGAAGCTGGTGAACTCGAGCGTGTCGGCGACCGGCAGCGGCAACCTCACGATCACCGGCACGAGCGACAACGACAACGGCTCCGTCAACGCCACCAAGAGCGGCATCGTGCTGCTGGCGAGCGGCGCGAACGCGGTCGCCAAGGTCAGCACGAACTCGGGCA
>JAURVW010000511.1 GCA_030655275.1 Solirubrobacteraceae bacterium | reverse complement strand
GGATTAGTTTTCAGGGGCAAGGTCAGATCTTCAGGTCATCGATTTGTTTCAGGAATGAGGGTAGACTATTCGAAGTCATATCGCCTATGATCCAAAAAGGCAAGTTGAGATATTTTCCGGCTAGTTTGAGGAAAAGTATGGGGAGCTACTTTAAGGAATTTGAGTTATTTTCATGTAACTAAATAGGGCACTCGCTAGAACAAAATCTTTACCAGAGATACACAAATATGTAGTATAGTAATAGCATGAGAATCAAGGAAGAAAGCCATGACATTTAGTCGTTTTCTAGATCCAAAGAATGACTACTTATTCAAACGATTGTTTGGGACAGAAAAGAATAAGGATATTTTGATCTATTTTATCAATAGTATCTTAAACCGTGTCGGAACTGACGTAGTTGCTGATGTGACGTATCTCAAATCGGATCAAAACCCCGAATACGCTTACAAGAAACAATCCGTTGTGGATGTCTTGTGTCGCGATCAAAAGGAGACTCAATTTATTATTGAGATGCAAGTTGCAAAAACACCTGGTTTTGAGGAACGAGCTCAGTTTTATGCGGCAAAGGCTTATATCAATCAAATGAATGTGGGTGAAAAATATCAAGATCTCAAAGAAGTTATCTTTATTGCGATTACAGACTATGTGATGTTTCCCAATAAACTTACATGGAAATCGGATCATGTAACGTTGGACAAGAAAACCTTTGAACAAGACTTAAAAGCGTTTAGTTTTACGTTTATTGAATTGCCGAAATTTAAACGCTCGATTGATGAATTAACGAGCATAGAAGAAAAGTGGGCGTATTTCTTTAAACATGCTATTGAAACAACAGAAGAAGAATTAACGGCACTTTTAGGCGATGATGTTGTTTTAAAGAAAGCTTTTGACGAAAGCACAAAATATTCCATGAATGAAGAAGAGTGGAACTCCTATGAAGCTGCTTTGAAGCATGAGAGAGATGCGAGAGCCATAGAGGAGCAAAAGCTCATGGATGCTGAAGCTAAAGGAGAAAAAGCCGCAAAGATTGAAATTGCTCGTAATTTAAAATCGATGAAGTTGACTATTGAACAAATTAAAGCAGCGACAGGTTTAACGGAAGACGAGATTAAGGCGATAGAATAGTTTGCAGTTGTGGTAAAACGCTCTAAAACACCTGCAAATACGGGTGTTTTTGCTCATCAATAGGGTCTGTCCCAAGTTTTGTGGAAATTCTAAAAAGGGCATTAAATTCTACCCTCAAATTTGATCATAAAATGGGATAGAGCTTCTCCCCAATTTTGGAT
>JAURVW010000508.1 GCA_030655275.1 Solirubrobacteraceae bacterium | reverse complement strand
TTCCAAAGGATGCGAAAATTCGCGGAAAGCGAGAGTCCATACAGAGCAGCAACGAGAGGGAGAGCAAGAAAAATCATCCCGACGAGAGCTGAGAGCCTCTTTACCAGGGCGCAGAAAGAAGCTAAAGGTCTCGATGAAGATGATGACATCGCGCTGATGCTGAAATCAAAAAATTTTGAGCAAGTTAGTGAAGTGCCGAAAAGATTGGGTGTTGTATTCACAAGAGCGGAGCGTAAGAAAGGCAGGCGAAGGCAGTTGTATTGGCCGAAACAACTGAATGACGAGATCCATGAACAATATGGAAAGCAACCTATCGATCTGGAGGACACTGTTCTCCACGCGTCCAACGTACAGCCTGGCATGGTCGCAAGGTGTTTTGACATCGAGAAGTCGTTTCTGCAGATGGGTTTGACACCGGAGGTACAGAAATATCACGGTTTCAAATATCGAGGCAAGTACTATGTCAACTGCACCGCACCTATGGGAGAAGTATGGGTGCCATCTTTTGTGCATCTTATCCTGAAGATACTTGCCTTCAACGAAGAGGAAGGAGTACAAAGCGAGCCGCATATTGACAACGTCAGATTCCTGGGGAGAAATGGTGACAGTGTCAATCGAGCAGCGAACAGTTTCCTTGACAACTGTGCAAGATGCAATGTTATTCTGAACAAAGAGCCTACTAACGAGATTCACGAGATCGGTGACTTCCTGGGAACAACGAATGACTATGCACGAGGTCTGGTTCGAATGGCTGAGAAGACTGTCAACAAGCTGAGAGATGAGAGCAGCGTCGCGATGGCGCCAGAGGCGACAATTGAAGGCTTTCGAGCGCTTTTTGGCGTACTATTTTTTGCAAGCAGAGTCTTGAGAATCAGCCTTGCAGAATTCTATGGTCCAGTCAAGTTTCTTCGAAGACGGTTGCATGAAGTCAGCAAGGGGATGATGAAAGACACCGACCGAGCGAAACTCTGGCCATGCATGCGACAGGACCTTGAGAGATGGATCGAGACTGCGCTTGAAAACCCATGGACAAACCATCTTGAACGACGGAATGGAGTTGAGCTGGTTCTGGTGACTGACGCCAGCACTCTGGGATGGGGAGCGGTCCTATACGATGAGCGAACAGGAACGGCGGCAGCGACCGGAGGCAAATGGATCCAAAAACGATCTAGCAACGAGATCAACGAGCTAGAAGCGTGGAGCGTACGTAATGCCGCTGAAGCTTTCGAGGAACAGCTGAACGACCCCTCTTTGAGACACCTACTTGTCCTGGTGGACAATACAGCTACATTGCATGCGTACAGAAAAGGATCGGCACAAGCACACCTGCTAAATCGAGCGGTACGGGAAGGACAGAAATACCTCCCGGACAATGTCAAAGTTTCGATAGCATACATCGACTCAAAAACGAATCAGTCGTTTGCAGATCCAATCAGTCGGGGCGAGAAAATGAAAGAAGAACTTGCGTCCCAGCTAGGTGATTTGGGGAGGCGGTTGGGTCGTACTGCACTGAACGTTGCAGTGCCGGCCCACCGTGTTATTGATCTTCCATGTCGTCGGTCAAATCTTACTTCAATTCCTGGTTAAACGAACTGAAGAAATGAAGACTCAACGTGATACCGTTTTCCCGTTTCCTCCTTTCTTTCTTCTCCCTTCCTATCGAAGATCATATGAGTCCTCCCCCGTTTCAGATTGGCGCAG
>JAURVW010000487.1 GCA_030655275.1 Solirubrobacteraceae bacterium | reverse complement strand
CTCCAACGCTAAAAGGTCTGAGTTGTCGGAAACTCCTGCGTGGTGAGGTTTTTCGCGTGATAAACAAAACCCGCGGTCATTCGCCTTGGGTTTATTTTTTAAAGCCTCCGCGAGGCTGGGAGGAAATGATTGCTGTTCCGGTAGATTCGTGTTATGTTGAGAAAGACTTTCAGTTCAAACAGCAAACCCAGGATCGAAGTCAATACTCACAACCGCAATGATAGATCGTTATATATGACATAGATTGTCAAGTTTCTCACGTGAGTTTTCTTTGCGTTCCTACATTTACTTCGCTTGCCTTCCGTAATCTGACTTTCCTGAATCTCCTTCGTCAAAAGTATGCATCGTCAACTCAATTTTCGAGGCCGCGTGAATGACGTTGGTTTTCACCTTATCCAAGAGTGGCATTCGCAAAAGCAACCAATTGCTGAAATTGCCCGGAGACTCGGCATTGCTAGAAGCACTGTGCGTTCGCACATTCAATCCGACACGCCGCCTTCGCAACGAGCGAAGCCACAACCTCCTGGAGTTTCGCCAGCCAAGATCGCAGAAATGAGTCGGCGCCGACAAATTGTTAAACACGCTGCGTCTGCGAAGCAAGTGATTAAACGTCACGCCAAGCGGTCAACCCGAGTGTACGTGCGAAAGCTTTACCCTTCCACGAACGCAATTTCTCGTTACCTGCGAACCCACGGCTACAACGTTTCACCCAGCACAGTCCGGCGAGACCTGATTGTGATGGGGGTTCGCGCGCGTCGCCGTCGCACTGTTCCGTATCTGAATCCGCACATGAAGGCAGAACGAGTGAGGCAGTGCCGAGACATGCTGAATGGAAACACGTTACGCTTTGACAAGAACAAACTTCTCTTCAGTGATGAGAAGAGATTTGACTCTGATGATCACAGCCACGTGTTTGACTGGGTTGCGGAGGGTGTGCCAACACTCCCACGTCAACACGACACAAACTCCTCAAAGATCATGGTGTGGGGAGTCATTGGTGTCAACTACCGGCACTTGGTTGTGCTTAAGGCGGGTTCCATCGATGCCGCTCGGTATCAGTCAGAATGTCTCCAACCCGCGATTGGTGCTCTCCGAGCACCCGGAGTCATCTTCATGCAAGACAACGCTCGCCCGCACTCAAGTGAGAGCACACGGCGTTACTTGAAGCGTCGGCATGTGGTGACGCTGCAGTGGCCACCGTACAGCCCAGATTTGAACCCAATTGAGAACCTGTGGGCTTACTTGACTCAGCGCGTGTCAGCTGCTGCCCCGTTTGGTACAGAGGCGCTAGCAGCTGCCATCGTGCAGGAATGGAACATGATCCCCCAAGCTTACATCGATGCACTTGTCGTCTTTTGAGCGTTGAGCGAAGGAGTGTAAGAGAAAAAAAAAATTCCACCTTATCCCCTGTATGCATCCACCCCCTCCGACCTACACACAAGTGCACGTGCAGCCAAAGAATTAGTTTGGA
>JAURVW010000486.1 GCA_030655275.1 Solirubrobacteraceae bacterium | reverse complement strand
GTTCCTCGCGACGGGCGTCGATTGGACTCGCAGCGCGTGACCGGTCGCACATCCGGATCCCGAATTAGGTTGCCCTAACAATTACCGTGGCGATCTGTCATATTCCGACCAAGCACGTCGGGATTACGTCCGGCGGTCGGTCTGAAGGGAACGCGGCGATGCAGCAAGGCGCTTTTGTGAAGCTCATGGGGAACGGCGAGCCCGGGCTCGAACCGCTCCTCCTGTCGCTGGCCGCGGAGATCGGCCACGTCGCCGGCCAGGGTGCCGCGCAGGCGCTGCGTACCGATCAGGCTCACGGGCAGCTCGAGCACCTCGCGGCCTCGCTGGCCGGGGTCGATTCGCTGCCGCCGACGATGCAGCTGCAGCTGCTCTCCTCGCTCGTGCTCGGTCGGTTCTCGATCGACGTGGAGCCGCACCGGGTCGACTTCGGCGACCTGCGCCCCGACGTGGTCTTGGGCGAGCGGTCCGGTCACCCGATCGTCGTCGCGGCCGTCGTGGCGGCGGTCGCCCAGCGTGCGGGCCTGCCGGTCGCGGTCGTGGTCGGCGACGCCAACGTCCTGCTCGCCCACCGCACCCAGGATCCGCCGCTGGCGATCAGCGTCGATCGCCACGGCGAGGTGCTCGACGCGCGCGAGCTTCGCGACGGGAATCTCTCGTGGCGTTGTGCCCACGAGATCAGCGCGGCCATCCTCGATCTCGTGCTCGCGCGCTCCGAGACCCTCGGGCTGCGCCCCGTCACGGTGCGGGCCTGCGAGCTCGCCACGGCGCTGCCGCTCGACCCGCACGCACTTGCGCATCGCGACGCCGAACTCAGCCGGGCCCTCTCCGCCTGGAATTGACGGAGAGCGCCCGGCGCTCGTGTCGGCTGCCTAGGCCGTGGCCGTCTCGGCCGGGCTGACCGAGAGGCCGGCGGCGCGGCCGGCCTTCGCCAGGCGCTCGGCCATCTTGCGGTTGGCCTCGTCGATCATCTCGCCGTCGTAAATCGCGGCGCCGGAGTTGCCGCGGTCCGCGGCCTCCTCGTAGGCGGCGAGCATGCCCTCGGCGTGGTCGTACTGCTCCTGGGACGGCGTGAAGATCTCGTTCACGACGTCGATCTGGGCCGGGTGGATCGTCCACTTGCCGTCGAGGCCGAGGGCGCGGACGAGCTGCGTGCGCACCTTCAGGCCCTCTTCGTCCTTGAACGCGGCGTAGGGGCCGTCGATCGCCTGGATGCCGGCGGCGCGGGCCGCGACGACGATCCGGGAGTACAGGTAGTTGAGGTGGTCGCCCGGGTAGCCGGCCGGCGCGCCGCCGATCTGCGTGATCGGGATGCCGATGGCGGCGGAGTAGTCGCCAGGGCCGAAGATCAGGGTCTCCATGCGCAGGGACGCGGTCGCGAGCTGGTCGGCGGCGATGAGGCCCTTGGCGTCCTCGATCTGGGCTTCGATGCCGATGCGGCCGAGCTCCCAGCCCTTGCTCATCTCGATCTGCGAGAGGAGCTTGCAGGTCATCTCGATGTCGCCCGGGGTCTGGACCTTCGGGAGCATGACGGCGTCGATCTTGTCGCCGGCGTTCTCGACCACGTCGATGAGGTCGCGGTAGTAGAACGGCGTGTCGGTGCCGTTCACGCGGTAGACGATCGTCTTCTTGGGGCCGGACGCCCAGTCGTTCTCGTTGAGGGCACGGATCACCTCGCCGCGGGCCTCGGCCTTGGCGCCGCGGGCGACGGAGTCCTCGAGGTCGAGGAAGATCTGGTCGGCGGCCAGCGACGGCGCCTTGCCGAGGAACTTCTCGTTGGAGCCGGGGACCGAGTGGCACGTGCGGCGCGGGCGGACTTCGCGCGTGGGGACGGACTGCAGGAGGACGCTCATGACCCGGCATCCTGCCAAGAACGGCGCCGCTGGCGCGGTGTGGCGGGCGACGCGGCTCCGCGATCTGCGCAGGTCGCTCGGCCGCGGTCGCCTACGCTTGCCCCATGAGAGCGCAGGCCCAGCGCGTCGCGGACGAGCTCGCCGCCTTGGCGACCCCCGAACGGGCGCAGGGCGCGTCTGCGTTCTTCAAGACGGGGCCCGGCGAGTACGGGGAGGGCGACCGGTTCCTCGGCGTCACGGTGCCGAACGTGCGCAGGGTCTGCAAAGGGCACGCCGACCTCGGCCTCCTCGCGCACGAGGAGTTGCTCGACAGTCCATGGCACGAGCACCGGCTCGCGTCGCTGATCGTGCTCGCCCACCAGTACGACCGGCAGGTCCAGCGCCGGGGTGAGCTCTACGACTTCTACCTCGCGCACACGGCTCGCATCAACAATTGGGACCTCGTCGACGTGAGCGCCGACCGGGTCGTCGGCCGGCATCTCGACGTGGTCGGCCCCGGGATCCTCGACGAGCTCTCGGCCTCGGATCTCCTTTGGGAGCGTCGCATCGCGATGACCGCCACGTTCTGGCGGATCAAACGCGGCGAGGCCGACGACGCCCTGCGCATCGCCGAACGGCTCCTCGGCGATGGGGAGCCGCTCATGCACAAGGCCGTTGGCTGGATGCTGCGCGAAGTCGGCAAGCGGGTCGATGCGCTGGTGCTCCTCGACTTCCTCGATGAGCACGCAGGCGCGATGTCGGCGACGACGCTCTCCTACGCGTGCGAGCACCTCACGCCGCAGCAGCGCACGGCCTATCGCGCGATCCGCAGAGCGGGCGCGTCGAACTCGTCCTGAGGTGAGCGACGACCGAGCCGGTGGCGGGCGACGGTCGACCTGTCCGATCCGCCCGCTCCCCGGCTGCGTTCAGGCGCAGCTCGGTCCGTCGGCGTCGGCGAGGTGCTCGAGCACCGGGGCGCCGCCCGGCTCGCTTGCGTCGCCTTCGGTCCTGGGCTTGAAGTCGAGCGACAGGGAGTTCATGCAGTACCGGTCGCCCGTCGGCGCCGGACCGTCGTTGAAGACGTGCCCGAGATGCGACTCACAGCGGGCGCAGACGACCTCGGTGCGGGTCATGAACATCGACTTGTCCTCGATGAGCTTCACGCGGTCCTCGCCGAGCGACGCCCAGAAGCTCGGCCAGCCGGAGCCCGACTCGTACTTCGTCGAGGCGTCGAACAGCTCGAGGCCGCAGGCGCCACAGGTGAAGGTGCCGTCGTCCTTGACGTTCAGCAGTTCGCCGGTGAACGGGCGCTCGGTCCCGGCCTGGCGCAGCACGCGGTACTGGTCCGGTGAGAGGCGCTCGCGCCACTGCTCCTCGGTGAGCTCGATCTTCTCCATACCTCCAATGTAGGGGCGTCGATCACCCCGCCGGTGACGAGCTTCGAACGGCGGGGGGACGGGCGCTCCCGTCGCCCGCGCCGAGAGGGAGACGTCGCGCCGGGCCGACCACGCTTGGCGGCACCACCGACGGCCGACGCACCGAGGCCGGGCTAGTGTCGCGAGCATGGACGTCGTCATCGTTGGTGCTCACGGCAAGATCGCGCTCGCGCTGGCCCGCCTGCTCGTCGACCGGGGCGACAAGGCCTCCGGCGTGATCCGCAACCCCGACCATTCGGGTGAGCTGGAGGCCATGGGCGTCACGCCGGTGATCGTCGACCTCGAGGACGAGTACGCCGAGAACGACCTCGCCCACGCCTTTCGCGGCGCCGACGCGATCGTGTTCGCCGCGGGCGCCGGGCCGGGCAGCACCGCCGAACGCAAGCTCACCGTCGACTACGGCGGCGCCGTGCACAGTGCGGCCGCCGCAGCCCGCGCCGAGGTGAAGCGCTTCGTGATCATCTCCTCGATCGGGACCGACGACCCGCCGCAGGACGACGACATCTTCAGCGTGTATCTGCGCGCCAAGGCCAACGCTGACCAGCACGTGCGCGGCAGCGGCCTCGACCACACGATCGTCCGGCCGGTCACGCTCACCGACGACGAGCCGACCGGTCGCGTTCGCGCCTCCCGCCACGTCGACGGCGGCAAGATCTCGCGCGACGACGTCGCCGCCGTCGTCCTGGCCGTGCTCGACAACGACGCCTCGATCGGCCGCACCTTCGAGGTCGCCGCCGGCGAGGCCCGCGTGCAGGACGCCGTCGCCGGACTCGCCGACCAGCCCGCCACGTTGGTCTGATCCGCCGACGCTGCCTCGGCGGTGGTACGGCGCCAGGACCTCGCGTTGGGCGCCACGGGGTTGCGATTGGCTCTACACGGCTCCGCTACGGCCCCGTAGGATCGGGCGATGCCCGAGCTAGGTCCGATCGACTGGGAGCGCCGGCTGTCGCCCGCGGCGCAGCGCCTGAAGGCGAGCGACATCCGCGAGATCCTCAAGGTGACGGAGCAGCCGCACGTGATCTCGTTCGCCGGTGGGTTGCCGGCGCCCGAGCTCTTCCCGATCGACGCGCTCGAGGCCGCCTCCTCACGGATCTTCGCTCGCGACGGCGGCACCTCCGTGCAGTACTCCACGACCGAGGGCGACCCGGCGCTACGGACATGGGTCGCGGAGCGCTCGGCCGTCACCCCCGACCACGTGCAGATCGTGACCGGCAGCCAGCAGGGGCTCGATCTCGTCTGCCGTGCCCTCGTGGCACCCGGCCGGGCCGTCGCCGTCGAGGATCCGACCTACCTGGGTTTCCTGCAGGTGACGCAGTTCAACGGCGTGCGCGCCGTCGCCGTGGAGACCGACGACGAGGGGCTGCTCCCGGACGCGCTCGACCGGGCGCTGTCGACGGGCGAGATCGATGCGATCTACGTGATGCCGAACTTCCAGAACCCGACGGGCCGCACGACGTCGCTCGAGCGCCGTGAGGCGATCCTCGACCTTGCCCTCGCCCACGGCGTTCCCGTGATCGAGGACGACCCGTACGGCGAGCTGCGGTTCCGTGGCGAGGCCCTGCCGTCGCTGCACGATCTGGCGATCGCGCGCACGGGCGACCCGGATCGCAGCCCGGTCCTGCGCCTCTCCACGTTCTCCAAGATCCTCGCGCCGGGACTGCGGGTCGCTTGGGTCGTCGGCGCGAAGCCGATCATCTGGCGGCTCACGCTGGCCAAGCAGGCCGCCGACCTCCACACCTCCACGCTCACGCAGCGCCTCGCGGTGGAGCTCCTGCCGATCGTGCCCGACCAGATCACGAAGGTGACCGAGGCCTACGGCGCGCGTGCGCTGGCACTCGAGGAGGCCCTCGACGACGCGTTCGGCTCGGCCGTGCTCCGCACCCGCCCGGACGGCGGCATGTTCACGTGGCTCGAGCTGCCGGGCCCGGTCGACACCGCCGCGCTGCTGCCGACGGCCGTCGAGGCGGGCGTCGCGTTCGTCTCCGGTGGGGCGTTCCACTGCGAGGAGAGCGCCGGTCGCTCGACGCTGCGGCTGTCGTTCTCGAGCTCCACGCCCGACCAGATCACCGAGGGCGTCTCGCGGCTGGCGCCGGTCCTCTGGGGCGCGCTGCAGCCGGTCGGCTGAGCGCACGCCCGGGCCCGTCGCCCCGTCGGGGCCCGGACCTCGGCGGGCTCACCGGTCGGGGCCGCAGGTGCCCACCCGTCGGCCTACGGCGAGGGGTCCTTGTAGTAGTTGTCCTCGCCGAGGAAGAGATAGGCGTTAACGGCATCCGGGTGGCCGGACGCATCCGGCTCGACCCCGATCGCGTACCGCTCGACCGTGCCGTTGGCAAAGCTGAAGACGATCGACCCGTCCGCCTCGATCACGTAGGTGCCGAACTGGTCGGGCGGGTAGTTGCCGGCGGCGATGTACGGCGTGGTGAACCCGTCGCCGAGCGTGGTGAGTGAGGACTGCGACTTCACGAACCCGCCGTCGGAGGCGAGCGCGAGCGTGTAGTGCCAGGTGGAGCAGCCGGTGACCAGGCCGCAGATACCGCGGAACCCACGGTGCTCGAGCTGCGTCTGGAAGCGAGTGCCCGGCTTTGGGATCACGAGTTCCTTGTAAGGCAGCTCGTTGACGGTGAGCTTGCCGGCCGTGTACGTGCCCTTGAGCTCCGTGCCGATCGAGATCGCACCCGACTTCGCATCGAGCGTGTACGGCTGGCAGCCGTCGCCGGTCGCGACGCCCTTCTCGTCGAGCACGGTCGTCGGGGCGGTGCAGTTCACGAGGGCGCCCTCGGGGAAGCCCTTGTACACCCAGCCGGGCTTCGTCGAGAAGTAGAGGCCGTAGTTGTCCCATGCGTAGTCGGCGTGGACCTCGTTGGCCCAGAAATAGCGGCCCTCGAGCGGGCCCTTGATCGACTCCGGCGACGGCTTCGGCGCGCGCTTCGTGGCCAGCTGGAAGGACCCCTTCGCGCTGATCTTCCCCTTGCCCGAGGCCTTGAGGTCGACGGATCCCGGCGGTTTGGCCTTTGACGTGAGTCGCACCTTGAGCCTCAGTGTCGTGCTCTTCCCCGGCTGGACGGACTTCTCGAGCGTGAACGACCGCGGCCTGGCCTCGATGCCCTTCGCCGTCGACACCTTCACGGTCACCTTCTCGGCCTTGAGTTGGCCGGCGTTGGAGACCTTCACCTTGGCGGTGATCCACCGGTTCCGGCGGACGATCTCGGGCACGCCCTTCACGTCGACCGCGAGCAGCGGCGCCGGTGGCGCGGGGGTCGGAGCGGGCGTC
>JAURVW010000480.1 GCA_030655275.1 Solirubrobacteraceae bacterium | reverse complement strand
TTCCAAGTGCAGCTGCCGGTGCAGGTGCTTTGGCTGTTCATCATGCAGGGTGCGGTGACACAGAGTCCGACGGGAGCGCGGTACGCCTGTCCGCTGTCACACTGGAACGCTCCACCAGTGTACTTGCAGTTCTCGCAGCTGTACTTCTTTGCCAAGGCATCCGGCAGTGAGACGCAGCCCATGTTGGCGCACTGGTCTGGGAGGGGGCAAGTGACACGGGCGCTTGCGTTCCACACGCAGGAGCCCTGAATTTGGCACTCGGTTTGCCCATTGAGCCAGTTGCAGGGAAGAGTGCGGTCGCGGCTAACGTTCAAGATCTTGCCAGTGCCGGACGAAGGGTCACAGAACTTGTCGAGGAACTCCTGGCGCAGGGTGTCGATGGTCGTGAAGGTAAAGTGGCTCTGCATAGGGTCCGAAGCCAATGGCGACAGGTAGTTCGCCGCCATCTGCTCGTCTGGTGTGATAGAGGAGAATCGGCGCAGAACGTTGGAAAAGATCTGGACCCCAGAAGCCTCCAGATCAGCCACGGCGGTCCCAAGATCGCCTCCTGCATCGGTGATGGCGGAGTGCCCCAAGATGATAACCAGCTGGATGCGGCCACTCACGTTGTTGGAGTCGAACAGTCTCTTGGACTCGACCAGGGCAGGTCGAATCTTCACATTCCCATTGGTCCCAGCTGCGTAGGTGCCGACAGCGGCTTCGGCCGCGAATAGTTCTCCGCCAGCACCATTCCATGAAGGCTGGCTGTTATCGTAGCCACCGTTGGCGTAGCGTGGGAAGAATCCAGTGCTCGGGTACCCAGGTGCGGTGTTGGCTCCGTAGAAGAACAGCTTCATGCGGAATCCGGTGCCGTTCGAGGTCTGCGAGAAGGGCGCATCAACGGACCACCCTCGCAACTGCTCAACAAGTCCGTAGAATCCGTTGGGGTGTCGGCCGTAGGCAAGCTGCATCGCCGGAGTGGCTTCCACCAGGAACACAGTGTCGATCGCGGGGCACTGAACG
>JAURVW010000477.1 GCA_030655275.1 Solirubrobacteraceae bacterium | reverse complement strand
TCCGCCGACCATATGAACTGACGCGCCCGTTGCGAAGCGGTGCACCGGGAAATCGGCCGTCGGAGATCGGTCAGGGCCGGGCACGTTCGCGGTACTGGAATGTCCGCTTAGGATCATTCCGCTCCGCCGGTCGCGACCGGGGCCTCGAGGAGCTCCGGCCGGGTCGGGTGGCGAACGCGAGCACGGCGACCACCGCGCCGCCCACCGCCGTGAGCCAACCCGCGAGCACGAGCGACGGCATCGTGAGGTCGAGGATCGACGCCGCAACGGGCCGGGCCGCTCCGCCGTCGACCAGGCCGTCGGCGAGGTGCGCGCGCAGTTGCGGGCCCGCGAGGACCACGACGGCGCCGGCGACCGCCGCAGCGAGGCCGACGCGCACGATGCCCCATCGCCGGCGCGGCGCGATCAGGATCGAGAGGAGCGCGACGACGATCGCGGCGGGCAGCGTGAGCGACGCCGCCTGCTCGAGGCGATGGGCGTCGCGCTGGGTCTGCTCGAACTGACCGGCCCGGATGAGCGCGACCCTGCCGCCGCTCGACTCCGCAGCGCGGTCCACGAGCCCCTGCGGGATCCCTGCGCGGAGCGCGAGTCGGTCGAGGGCCGGCTGGAGGTCGAGGGTCACGAGATCGCCGCGCCGGCTGACGTCGCGACCGTCCAGCCACCGCACGAACTGCTCATGGGTGGAGCGGCTCGCCTCGCGCCAGAGCCCTTCGAGGGCGCCGGTGCGCAGGGCGTCGAGCGCGACCTTCTCGGCCGTGTCGCGCAAGGCGGCCGTGGCCGTGCCCGCAAACGGCTTCAGTCGCTCCGGAAGGGCGTCGCGGATGGCGTCCTGTTGCGAGACCACCTGGTCGGCGAGGAAGCTTGCGGTGAGCGCCTGCACCTGCGGATCGCGCAACACCTGCACGGAGGTCTCCGTCCAGTGCTCGCTCTGCATCACCTGGCGATCCATCCACGTCGCGGCGATCGCGACCACCGCGAGGGCACACGCGAGCGCCGCCAGGAGCGACGAGACGAACGATCGCATCCCGGACATCACGCTCGACGCTAGCCGAGGCCCCGTCAGCGCAGCGTCAGGGCGGAGGCGTTCCGTCAGATCGCTTCGGCGGCCTGCGCCCTGGCCTCGTCACGGAGGCTGCCGGCGAGAAGCTCCGAGTAGGGCCCGCCGCGGGTGGCGAGGTCGTCGTGCGAGCCGAGCTCGATGACCTCGCCGTGGTCGAGCACCGCGATCTGTTCGGCGCCCTGGATCGTCGAGAGGCGATGCGCGATCGCGATGGTGGTGCGGCCGTCGGAGAGACGGTCGAGCGCTTCCTGCACGGCATGTTCGGTGCGGGTGTCGAGCGCGCTGGTCGCCTCGTCGAGGACCAGGATCGGCGGGTCGCGGAGCACGATCCGGGCAATGGCCAGCCGCTGTCGTTCGCCGCCCGAGAAGCGGTAGCCGCGCTCGCCGACGACGGTGTCGTAGCCGTCGGGCAGCCCGATCAGGAGGTCGTGGATCTGCGCGGCGCGGGCGGCGTCGTGGAGCTCCTCGTCGGTCGCGTCGGGCTTGGCGAAGCGGAGGTTGTCGGCGACCGTGGCGTGCAGCAGATGCGTCTCCTGGGAGACGACCCCGACGAGCTCGGCGCGTGAATCGAGCGACAGGCTGCGCAGGTCGTGGCCGTCGATCGTGATCCGGCCGCGCTCGACGTCGTAGAGGCGTGCGATCAGGTAGCCGAGCGTCGTCTTGCCGGAGCCGGTCGCGCCCACGAGCGCGAGGGTCGTCCCGGCGGGTACGGAGAGCGACACGCCGCTGAGCACGTCGCCGCTGCGGTCGTCGTAGGCGAAGCTCACGTCCTCGATCTCGACGTTGCCCTCCGCGCTCGCCGCATCGATCTTCTCCGGGTGCTCGGGCTCGATGAGGTCGACCGGCGTGTCGAGGTAGTCGAACACCCGAGTGAAGAGCGCGAGCGAGCTGAGGATCTGCACGCCGAGACGCAGCAGCGTGATCATGGGCATCAGCAGGCGGGTCTGCAGGGTGGTGAACGCCACGATGGTGCCGATCGAGACGAAGCCCGAGCCTTGTGCGTTCGCCCAGCCGGCGATCCAGTAGACGAGCGCCGGCATGCCGGCGAAGGCGAGTTGGACGGTCGCCATGCGCCACCGGCCGGCCATCGCGGAGCGCACCTCGAGATCGGCGACGTCGGACGAGGTCGCGCCGAACTTCCCGGACAGGTCGCCGGCGCGGCCCATCGTGCGCGCCAGCACGACACCGCCGATCGACAGCGTCTCCTCGACGATCGCCGACATGTCGGCCAGGCGCGCCTGGCGCACCGTGGTGATCTTGCGGCGCTGCTGGCCGACGGTGCGCGAGAGCCACACGAAGAACGGCACCACGACGAGCGTCGCGGCGGCCAGGCGCCAGTCGAGGACGAGCATGGCGGTGAGCGTGGCGATCACGGTGGTGAGGGCACCGACGAGCTGCGTGACGCTCTGGGTGACGACGCCCTGCATGGCGCCGATGTCGTTGGCGATGCGCGATTGCACCTCGCCGCCGCGCGTCTTCGTGAAGAACGCCAGCGACATCTTCTGCAGGTGGTCGTAGACCGACGCGCGCAGGCCGTGCATCACGTTCTGCCCGACGATGTTGCTCAGCCACGACTGCCACACGTCGATGACGGCGCCGATGAGCGCCGCACCGACCATGCCGAGCACGAGGTAGGTGAGGAGGGTCGTGTCCTTCTCGGGCAGGGCGACGTCGATGATCTCGCGCAGCAGGAACGGCTGGGCGAGGCCGATCAGCGCCGAGGCGGCGATCAGTCCGGCGACGACCGAGATCTTCTTGCGGTGCGGACGGAACAGGCCGAGGATCCGGCGGCGGTCGACGGGCTCGGTCGGCGCGGCGGCGGCGATCTGGGCGTCGGTGGGGCGACGTCGGTTGCCCGGCCCGCGGCCGCCGATGGGCGATGAAGGAGAGGCACTCAAGGGGACCCTGAGCCTAGTGCGGCCTGCCACGAGGTCGGGTGACCGCCGCGGCGCCCGGGTCTGCGGCTGCGTCTAGGCTGCGGCCATGCCCTTCGTTGGACTCGGCGGCGGCGGGAGCGACCTCCCGGACTGGGTGGTCCCGGCGGTGCTGTCGACGGCCGTCCTCTCGCCGGTGGCGCTCGGCCTGGCGCTGCGCGTCTGGGACCGGAGGCGTGGGGAGGAGACGGAGCCCGGCGCGAGGAGGCAGCCCAGGCGCCGCCGCCTCAGGACGCGCGTCTTCCTCCCGGCGGTCGGCGCGGTCTGGCTGGCGGCCGTCGCGCTCTCGATCGCCGGGGTCGCCGGAGCCGCCATGCCGGTGTTCCTGGTGGGCATGGCAGCGATGATGTTCCGGTACGGCACCGGCGCGCGCTGACGTCTGCCGGGGACGGTCGCCCACCCCGCCGCGAGGCGGGTGCCCCTACGCCGGGTGGTTGCGCAACCCGGAGAACGTCAGCGCGACGAGGCGCCTGCCGCCGCCGGGCGCGAGGAGCTCGGCGGTGCGCGCGGCGCGGAACACCATGCGTAGATCCATCACGTCGGCGTCCTCACGTAGTTCGCCGGTGGCCTTCGCGGCCTCGATGAGGCCCTGGAGCACGGCTGCGGCCTGGGCCCGCCGCTCGGCGACGTCGGGGCGGTCGAGGGCGAGGTCGAAGGAGAGGGTCGCGATCTGGTCGATCAGGATCTGGTCGACGGTGTAGTCGACGGCTGCTGCGAGGGCGTTGAACGCGTCGTTCTCGTCACGCAGCGCCTCGTACTTCGCCTGGAAGATCCCGAGCCGCTCGATCACCAGGGCGGCGAGGATGTCGTCCTTGCTGCCCATCTGGCGGTAGATGGTCCCGATGCCCACCCCGAGCTCCTGCGCGAGCGACGGCATCGGAAAGTCCACGCCCTCGCGGGCGAACAGGATCCCAGCCCCCTCGAGCACGAGGCGGCGCTTCTCCTCGGGCTTGAGGGACGGCCATGAGTACTTGCTGAGCATCGTCGGAGGCCGACCCTAACGATCGCGATCGCTGCTCAGGGGCCTGCTGGCCACCCGGCGGACGCGGTGCGACGAGCACGGCCTGAGCCTGCTCGCCGCACGCGTCATCAGGGCGTGGTGCCCGCGGGCGTGGTGCCCTGAGGAGTCGTGCCCTCGGGCGACGTGCCCTGCGGCGTGGTGCCCTCGGGCGACGTGCCCTGTGGCGTAGTGCCCTCGGGCGTGGTGCCCTCGGGCGTCGTGCCGGTGACCGTGGCCGGCGCGGTGGCAGGCGCCGCTCCCTTCGGGATTGCGAACACCCGCCAGGTGTTGTTGGAGTACGCCACCGGAATCCGGCTGAGCGCCACGTCGTCGACGACCCACGACGGATCCTCGGCAGCCGCGACCAGCAGGTAGGTCGCGCCGAAGCTCTGCAGCGTCGGATCGGAGAACTGGCCGGCCAGGGCCGCGCGGATCGCGACCTCGCGCTTGTCGTACGGGACGCTGAAGTTGTAGAGCCACCCGCGGTACCCCATGATCACCTTGCGTCCCGCCAGCGTCGCGACCGGGATGTTCGGGCGGTCGACGGCGGCGAACGTCGCGTCGACCGGGGTGTTCTGGGCCGCCCACTTGGCGACCGCGACATCGTCGGGGCTCGCGAACTGGTCCTTGAGCTGGAGCTCGCGGGTGATCGCGAGCGCACCCGGCGTCATCACGAGCACGCCGACCGGGATCACGACCGCGAGCCAGGCGAGATGACGGCGCAGCAGCTCCCCGACCAGGTAGGCGATGAAGAAGCCGGCCATGATCAGGACCCAGTAGATGAGCTTGAGGTTGTCGTACTCGAACGGCTGGAACGCGTAGACCTGCGTCACGAACAGGACGATCAGCATCGGGACGAACCAGATCACGCGACGGTCCTTGCGCATGATGATCGGGATGGCGATCAGCGCGAGGCCCATCAGCCCGAAGTTCGCCCACCAGTAGCCCAGGAGCGACTCCTGGCCGTTCTGCCACTGCCACGCGAACCGGAAGCGTCCGCCGGTGCCGTCGCCGTTGGCGGTCTGCTGCCAGATGATCTGCGGCAGGGCCATGAGCAGAGAGACCCCGAACGGGATCAGGTGCGCCTTCGGGACCGCCTTCGTGCGCCACGCCGACTCGATCGCGAGGATCGTGAAGACGCCCAGGGTCACCAGGAACGTGTGCGGGTGGGCCATCGGCAGCAGGCCGATCAGGATCGCGGCCGGCCAGATCAGCTTGGGCCGCTGCTCCTCACGGGAGACGAGCAGGAAGATCAGCACGATCAGGCCGACGGTGAGACCGAACAGCATCGAGCGCTGCGGCACGATCGCGTCGACGACGAGGTTCGTCACGTGGGCGTTCGAGGTGTCGACCGACGAGTAGTCCTTCGGGAGCTTGCCCAGGAAGGTGAAGAGGCCCTGACCGGAGTCGCGCCATTCGTTCCAGGCCGTCCAGGCCCCTGACGCCGAACCGATCGTGAGGGCGAGCGCGAGACCGCCGACCCCGACCGAGATGCGCCCGAAGAGGCGCAGCCCGAACGAGATGATCAGCTGGCAGATCGCCACGCCGAGCAGGATGCCCGGGAAGTAGAAGCTCTGCGAGAGCGGGAGCCCGCCGTAGTTGAGCATTCCCGAGAGGAAGTCGATCAGGAACGGGTAGGTCATCTTCTCGCCGGCGGCGACCGGGAGATCACCCGGCAGGCTGGCGGCCGAGGAGATGTGGGTGACGATCCCCGAGTGCAGGCCGTAGTCGGCCCACGACGCTCCCGTCGACCACACGCCCTCGGCGTCCTGCGGGAGCGACGCCTTCCAGAAGAGCCGCGCGAACAGCACCGTCGTGACGGTGGTGGCGACGCCCCACACGTACCAGGAGCGCTTGCCGCCCTCGAGCGGCCTCCAGCCGGGACGGAAGTCGCGCCACAGCGCCACCGTGGCCGCGAGGCACGCCGTGATGACGATCGGCAGGGCGACGTCGTACGGCATCACCAGTGCGGCGAGGAATGCCAGCCAGGTCCACGAGAACAACCCGAGGACGACGGCCATGGCCACCGTCTCGAACCGGTAGAGCGGAAACGGGATGCGTCGGACCAGGGCGGTGCCGAGCAGCAGCGCCGAGAGCAGGGAGAAGAGTGCCATTGCTAACGCCAGGAGGACAGCCACATGCGGCTCTCGAGCCCCTGTGGTGTGAGCGGGGTGCCGTACGTGATCGGGCTGAAGTAGAGGAACGCCGCCAGCCCGGCACCGAGGATGCCCCAGTACAGGAGGGCCGACCAGCGCGACGGAAAGGCGAACGGCCGGTCCTTGTCGTTGTCCTCGTCGTTCCAGCCGGCGAGCGCACCGAGCCCGACCACGACGAATCCGATGCTGAAGATCAGCGCGAAGAAGTAGTGGTAGAGGAACATCGGCCGAACGATCAGGGAGAACGGCAGGAAGTTCGCCATCCACCCGACGCCGAGGAAGATCAACGGCCACTTCTGTCGCGAGAAGCGCTGACGCTTGAAGATCCAGCCGATCACGACGACGAGCGCCCCGAGCAGCGTGCCCCACCAGATGGCCGGGTTGGCGTTGGCGTAGATGTAGCGGGACTTGCCGTCGTCGGCGGGCGCGGTGTAGGTGTAGACGCCGCGCTTGGCGATCGGCCACGTGTACCACTTGGACGCGTACGGATGGGTGCCGGTGTTGAGCTGCACCTCGTAGACGTGGATCGACTTGTTGAGGTCCTTGAACTTCGCGATGAAGCCCATCTTGGCGTCCTCCTTGTAGAGCGGATCGCCCTTGAGGACGGACTGGAACTGCTGCGACATGAAGAGGTCGCCCGGGCCCTTCTTGGGCAGCAGCGCGAAGTGGATCGCGAAGGTGAGCATGTAGACCGTCAGCGGGATCAGGCCGATCAGGACGGCCTGGCCGACGGCCGGCTTCCAGTTCTGCCAGCGCTTCTCGTTGATCACGTCGACGAGCCAGAGGAGGCCGATCATGCCCAGCGCCGTGAGGCCGGTGAGCTTGATCGAGGTGGCGCAGCCGGCGCAGAAGAGGGCGAAGGCGAACCACAGCCACTGCGAGCGGCCGGTGTATTCGCGGGCCTTGAGCGCGGCGTAGACGGCGGTGATGCCGAAGAGCAGCAGCATGCTGTCCATCACGATGAGACGCGACTCGACCAGGATGGCCGTGTCGAGCAGCACCAGGGCGGCGGCGAGCGTGGCGATCTTGCGGCTCTTGGAGAGCTTGCGGATCAGCAGGTAGATGACGACGATCAGCAGCGTGCCCGCGAAGGCGGGCAGGACCCGCATCACGACGGCGGGATCCTTGCCCATCGCGTCCGCGTCGACGCCGGCGATGGCCGCCCAGGCGCCGAGGAGCAGCTTGCCGAGCGGCGGGTGGAGGTCGAAGTAGTAGGTGCCCGCCTTGTAGTGCAGGGCGTATTCGCGGAAGTAGACCTCGTCGAAGACGATCGCCCGCGGGTTGTAGAGGAAGGCGAATCGGGTGATCGCGGCGACGAGTGTGAGGATCACCAGCTCGATCGGCACCGGGAAGCGCGCGAGGAGGCGTCGCCATGTCGGAACGTCGCCACCCGTCGACGGACTGTCACTACGCTCCGTAGTGGTCGAATCAGTCGCTTCGCCGTCAGCCTTAGTGACGGGTGCGTCAGCTTCCGTTTCCAGCCCATTAGCAGGCTGTTCGGAGGTATTTTTCTCGAGCCCGGGGCTCTCTGTCGGTCTGGCGCTTGACATACCGCGTACCTTTTTCAATGTGAGTCTGATCAAACAACAAGCGCCAGCGCCGGTTGGTGAGCCAGAGCGTATCGCTCCCGAGGGTGCCCCGGTCCTCGACGTGGTTGTGCCGGTCTACAACGAGGAAGATGCGATCCGGTCGTGCATCGACCGCCTCCACGCACACCTCACCGATTCACTGCCGTTCGGCTTTCGGATCACCATCGCCGACAACGCGAGCACCGACTCGACCCTGGCGATCGCCAACGAGTTGACGGAGCAGTACCCGGCCGTCCGGGTGCACCACCTCGAGCTCAAGGGCCGTGGCCGCGCGCTGCGCACCGTCTGGGCCGAGTCCGACGCCCAGGTCCTCGCGTACATGGACGTCGATCTCTCGACCGACCTCGCCGCGCTCCTGCCGCTGATCGCCCCGCTCATCTCGGGCCACTCCGATGTCGCGATCGGCACCCGCCTGCATCGCGGTTCCAACGTCACCCGCGGCGCGAAGCGCGAGATGATCTCGCGCTCGTACAACGTCATCCTGCGCCGCACGCTCTCCGCGCGCTTCTCCGACGCCCAGTGTGGCTTCAAGGCGATCCGCCGCGACGTGGCCCAGGCGTTGCTCCCGCACGTCGAGGACAACGGCTGGTTCTTCGACACCGAGCTGCTCGTCCTCGCCGAGCGCACCGGCCTGCGCATCCACGAGGTGCCGGTCGACTGGATCGACGATCCCGACAGCTCCGTCCACATCGTCGACACCGCCCTCGAGGACCTCAGGGGCGTCTGGCGCATCGGTACCGCCTTCGCGCGCGGGCGCATCCCCCTGCACGACATCGCGACGCAGCTCGGGCGCATCCCGGCCGAGCAGCCGGTCGACGTTCCGCCGGGTCTCCTCCGCCAGGTCGTGCGGTTCGGCGCCGTCGGTGTCCTGTCGACGCTCGCGTACGCGGTGCTCTTCGTCCTCACCCGTGGCACCCTGGGGCCGCAGCTGGCCAACGCGCTCGCGCTGCTCCTCACGGCCATCGGCAACACGCAGCTCAACCGCCGCTTCACCTTTGCGGTGCGCGGTTCGCGAGGGCTCGCAACGCACCAGGCCCAGGGCCTCATCGTGTTCGGTCTGGCGCTCGCGCTCACGTCCGGCACCCTGGCCCTGCTCCACGCGACCTCCGAGGAGCCGGCCCACCATGTCGAGCTCGCGGTGCTCACCATCGCGAACGCCGCGGCGACCGTCATGCGGTTCCTCCTGTTCCGTCGCTGGGTCTTCCGCCACTAGCGCGAAACGCACCTGCCCGCGCGCTCCGCGCGGCCACCGAACCCCGGTTCGTCACCCGCGAGGGCGACGGCCGGGGTTCTGTCGTTACGGGGGCCGCCGAAGTGGCACACCGAGTCCGTTTTCGCGTCGGCGGGGTCGACGATGACGCCAAATCGACCGATTCCGGTCGATCTCGCGTCGACGTCGGAGGGGCCGCTCGCGGCCGCCGCTCATGCTGGTCGCGCTCACCGGCCACGCGTCGCCCGCCGCGCCCTAAGCTCCCCACGTGGGCGAGCAGTGGCATGGCGAGATCCGGCGCAGCGCCTACCGCAAGGGTGAGGCCCTGCCCGAGGGGTCGGACGAGACGCCCGACCTGCGCCTGTACTGGGTGCCGCGGCCGTCGAAGCAGCAGATCGAACAGATCGGCCGCGAGCTCGAGATCAACCCCCGCGCGCTCGCCCGGGCCAACGACCACCACATCCGTGCCCGCGCCGACCGGTACGGCGACACGACCTTCCTGATCGTTCGCCCGGCGCGCTACATCGACAAGCTCGAGCAGGTCGAGTTCGGCGAGCTGCAGATGATCATCGGTCCCGACTACGCCGTCCTGCTCGGCCGCTGCGGGATCTTTCCACTCGAGTCCTTCATCGAGCGGCTGCAGGCGAGGCCGGAGATGCTCGCCCGCGGGCCCGCGGCCGTCAAGCATGCGGCGCTCTGGAGCGTCGTCGAGGGCTACGAGCCGGTGATCGTGGGCCTGGAGAACGACATCGACGAGATCGAGGACCAGGTCTTCCGGTCCGACGAGGACCCGCTGCGGCGCATCTACGAGCTGATCCGCGAGGTCATCGGCTTTCAGCGTGCCTCCGAGCCGCTCACCAGCATGCTCACGAGCTTTCTCGCGCGCCGCGAGATGGGGCACGAGGAGATGGCGTTCGTGCGAGACGCACACGAGCGCGCCCTGAACGCGAGCGAGCGCGCCGCCTCGTTCCGCTCGCTCCTGGAGAACGTGCTGAACGTGAATCTCGCCCTCGAGTCCAAGCGACTCAGCGAGGTCTCGATCGCCCAGACGGAGCAGACCAAGAAGATCTCCTCCTGGGCGGCCATCCTCTTCACGCCCACGCTCGTCGGCGGCATCTACGGGATGAACTTCGAGCACATGCCGGAGCTCCAATGGGAGTACGGCTACCCGTTCGCCCTCGGGCTCATGCTGGCGATGGCCTTCGGCCTCTACGCCGTGTTCAAGCGGCGCGACTGGCTGTAGGGCGCGCCCCGCGACCACTGCGCTCCGTGGCTCCCCGGCGTCGCCGGAAATGCCTCTCGCCGCGGGCCGTTCACGTTCGCCCTAGCCCGCGACGAGCTCTTCGAGCTCGTCGATCCGCTGCTCCAACGCTTCGATGCGGGCC
>JAURVW010000466.1 GCA_030655275.1 Solirubrobacteraceae bacterium | reverse complement strand
CAGAACGGCGCCGCGTTCGTCGACCTGCAGATGCTCGTCTCGCCCGATCTCGCCCGCGCAGCACGCCAGGCCAAGATCAAGGGCGTCAAGGAAGGCGCGCTGCTCGGCCTGCTGACCGCCTATGTCGGCGCCGACCTGCCCGTCTTCCAGCTGCCGTCGATCACGATCCCGGGCCTCGACCCCAGCGTGCTGCCGACGACGCCCACCAGCGTCGAGATCCCGGGCATCGGCACGGTCCAGATCCCGAGCTCCTAGGCGCGCTTGTCGAGCGGGTTCGGCCCGCCGACGCCCGTCAGGAACTCCTGGATGCGGAGCGGCCCTCCCGCCTCGGCGTCGAGCACCGGGGTCGGTCCGCCAGCGTTCGCCCGCAGTCCCTCCATGAGCTCGAGCAGCGTCTCGCCGGAGTCGTGGACCGGCGACCAGCCGAGCTCCTCGCGGGCGCGGTCGGTCTTCATCAGCGGCACGTTCAGCCCCACGTCGAGCCAGTCGGGGGAGACCGGATGCAGGCGCGCGAGGTACGACAGCTTGATCGCCGCCCGCGTCGCCTTCACCGGCAGGCGCACCGGGCGAGCGCCGAGCAGATGCGCGAGCGCGTCGGCGTCGAGCGGCGGCTGCGTCGCGACGTTGTAGGCGCCGCGCGCGTCCGGGGTGACACACAGCAGCCGGTAGAGCTCGCCGACGTCGTCGGAGTGCACGAGCTGCCCGGCCAGTCCGGTCAGCCGCGGCACGATCGGGATGAGCGACCGGCGCACCGCCCAGCCCGGCAGGAGCGGCCCGGCGAAGTAGCGCCGGATCGACGCCGCGGCCGACCGCTGGAAGATGAGCCCCGGCCGGGCCCGGGCGACGCGCAACTCGGGATGGTCGCGCTCGATCCCGTCGAGGATCCGCTCCACCGACACCTTCTGTCGCGAGTAGTACGAACCCGGGATCCCGAACGTGGGGTACGACTCGTCGACCGGCGCGTCCGGTGAGGCAGGCGAGTAGGCCGCGACGGAGGACGCGTAGATCAGCGCTCCGACGCCGGCCTGCGCAGCCGCCTCGAAGACGCGCCGACTGCCGTGGATGTTCGCGCGGTCGGTGATCTCCTGATCACGCGACGGCTGCAGCAGCCAGGCGAGGTGTACGACGGCGTCGGCGCCCTCGAAGTGGGGGACCAGGTCGTCGCGACTCACGTCGGCGGCGACCCAGCGCACCTTGTGTGGAGCCCAGACGGCCGGGGTCCGGCGCGCGATGCCGACGATCTCGTCGATGGAGTCGTCGGCCACCAGCGCCCGGAGGGTTGCGGTGCCTACGTTGCCCGTGGCGCCGGTGACGACGATCTTCATGCGTTCAACGTTCGGTTCGGTGTGCGTCGGAGCTCCGGGGACTCAGGCCGGGCGGTTCGTGGCCGGCGCGGGCTTGCGCGCGGTCTTCGCCGCGGTGGCCGTCGAACGACGTGGCGTCGACTTGGCCCGCAGCGACGCCGGCGTGCTGCTCGGCGTCGGCTTCCCGTCGCCGGCGGCGTGAGAGCCGCGGCGCTTCGTCGAGGTCGTCTTCGTGGAGGTCGTTTTCGTGGCGCGAGCCGAGGTCGACGAACTGGTCTTCGAAGCCGTCGCCGAGGCCGCCGAGCTCGAGGACGCAGCCGCCGCGGCGCGCGTCGGCTCCGGACGACGGTCGCGCACCGGGTCGGGGGACTCGATCTCGACCACGTGCCGCACGATCGCGGGCAGCAGGCCCTCGAGCGTGCGCTGCATCGCCTCCTCCTCGGCGCGGTGCGCACGAGCCAGCTCCGCCGTCTCGTGATCGCCGAGCTGCTCGGCCACGGTCTCGATCACGCGGTAGTGCGCGATCTCCTCGGCCTCGTTCCAGTAGCAGTCGCGCACGTTGCGCAGCTCGTTGTCGGCCGGGCTCGTGCCACGCAGCGCCTGCAGCGGTCCCTTCGCGAGCGCCAGGCCCTTGTTGGCGACGGTGCCGACCAGGCCGACGACCGCCTCGGCCACGGCGAGGCCCGGGATCGACGACTCCTCGGCGCCGATTTCAGCGATCCGGCGTCGCAGCGCGGTGACCTGGTCCCTCGTAACGAGCAGATGGTCCGACAGGGCGTTCTGCAGGCCAGGTCGCTCGGCCAGGGCGATCTGCGCCTGGAGGGCGGTCACGAGCTGCTCTTCCTTCGTGAGCGCCTCGAGCAGGTACTTCGAGATCACGACTCGGTCGCGATCGTTGGTCTGATGGGCAGTCATGGCTGTCCTCCGGTGAAGTCGAGTTCTTCCCCGTTCTACGGGCGGGACGTGTGTACCGACCTGGCCCTGACGGTCAGTTGCGGTCAGTCTCCATGGTCTGTGCGGGGCATCACGGCGGCCCGAAACCGGTGCGACGCATGGCGCGCTCGCGCTGTCGATCCGCCGCCGCCCCGGCCAAGATGGGCGCGTGGAACAACCTGCACTCACCCCCGCCCTCGACCCGGCCCAGCACGCCC
>JAURVW010000453.1 GCA_030655275.1 Solirubrobacteraceae bacterium | reverse complement strand
CGCGCTCGGCGGCGCCGCCCTCGCGCTCTTCCTCGTGCACGCGCTCGGCGGCCGCGGCGGCAGCGCGACGCCGGTGCGGCTCGCGCGCGCCGGCACCGCGATCTCCGCGACCCTGCTCTCGATCGTCGCCGGTCTCGTGCTCCTCAACCCCGGGGCGTTCGACACCTTCCGGGCCTGGGAGGTCGGCTCGCTCACGGGCCGCGGGCAGGACGTGGCCGAGACGATCGCCCTCTTCATCGCGCCCGGGCTCGTGATCGCGTTCCTGCTCGCCCGGCCGCTCAACGCGTTGGCGCTCGGCGACGACACGGGCCGCGCGCTCGGCGCCCACGTGGGCCGCACGCGCGCGTGGTCGTTCGCGTCGATCGCGATCCTCAGCGGCGCCGCCACGGCCGCCGCCGGCCCGATCGGCTTCCTCGGGCTCACGGTGCCGCACATGGCGCGCGCCCTCATGGGCGCCGACCACCGCTGGGTGTTGCCCTGCGCCGCGCTGCTCTCGCCGTGCATCCTGCTCGCCGCCGACGTGATCGGCCGGGTCGCAGACCGCCCGGGCGAGATCCAGGTCGGCGTGGTGACGGCGTTGCTGGGCGCGCCCGTCTTCATCACGCTCGTGCGCCGTCGACGGATCGCCGCACTGTGAGCGCCGCGACCGCACCACCGCCGACGGCCTCACCGGCCGCGGGCAAGCCGGCTCGGCACGAGCGTCATCGCCCCCACGGCCAGCGACGCGTGCACGTCGTGTGGGCGATCCTCGCGGCGCTCTCGCTGATCGTGGCCGTGATCAGCATCGGCACCGGCGAGTACCCGATCTCACCGTCCGAAGTGATCCGCACGCTGCTCGGCGACGGCACCCAGGGCACCACCTTCATCGTCGAGACCCTCCGCATGCCGCGCGTGATCTGCGCGCTGCTGGTCGGCGGCGCCCTCGGCGCCTCGGGGGCCGTCTTCCAGACGCTCACCCACAACCCGCTCGGCAGCCCGGACGTGATCGGCTTCACCTGGGGTGCGGCGACCGGCGCCGTGTTGCAGATCGCGATCCTCGGCGGCGGCGCCTTCGCCGTCTCGGGGAGCGCGATCCTCGGCGGGCTCGTGACGGCGTTCGCGGTCTATGGGCTGTCGCTCGGGCACGGACCGACGGGCTCGCGCCTCATCCTGATCGGCATCGGGATCTCCGCGCTGCTGGCGGCGGTCACCACCTTTCTGCTCGCTCGCGTGGAGCTCGGCTCGGCGCAGGCCGCGCGGATCTGGCTCACCGGCAGCCTCAACGGGCGCGGCTGGGAGTTCGCGGTGCCGATGCTCGTCGCGCTCGCCATCCTGCTGCCGCTCCTCGCGCTCCTGGCCAAGCCGCTCACGATGCTCGAGCTCGGCGACGACGCGGCCCGCGCGCTCGGCGTCGAGGTCGACAAGATCCGGCCGGCGCTGATCGTCGTGGCGGTCGGGCTGTGCGGCTGCGCGACGGCGGCGGTCGGGCCGGTCCCGTTCGTGGCGCTCGCGGCCCCGCAGCTCGCCCGACGGCTCACGCGGGCGACCGGTCCGGGGCTCGTGGCCGCGACGCTCATGGGCGCCCTGCTGCTCGCCGGCAGCGACCTGCTCGCCCAGCGACTCCTCCCCACCGGCGGCCTGCCCGTCGGCGTGATGACCGGCGCGCTCGGCGGCGCCTACCTGATCTGGCTCCTGCGAAACGAATGGCGGAAGACGTCGTGACCGACCTCACCAAGCCGTCCTCCGGTAGCGACACGGTGCCGGCCGAACCGGGTGCCGTCGACCGCCCTCTGGCGAGCCCCGGCGTCGCCGCGCCGCTCGCCGCGTTCTCGTCGGCGACGCCGGACGTCCCCACGCGCCTGGAGGCCAAGGGCGTCTCGCTCGCCTACGACGATCGCGTGATCTCCGAAGGACTCGACCTTCGGATCCCGGCGGGATCGTTCACCGTGATCGTCGGGCCGAACGCCTGCGGCAAGTCGACGGCGCTGCGCGCGCTCGCGCGCATGCTCAAGCCGAAGCAGGGCTCCGTCCTGCTCGACGGCCAGGTGATCTCGTCGCTGCCCGCCAAGCAGGTCGCCCGCACGCTCGGTCTGCTGCCGCAGTCGTCCGTCGTCCCCGATGGCATCACGGTGCGCGACCTCGTCGGCCGCGGTCGCTTTCCCCATCAGGGCCTGCTGCGGCAGTGGTCGTCGAAGGACGAGTCGGCGGTGCAGCACGCGCTCGCCGCGACCGGCGTGTCCGACCTGGAGAACCGCTTCGTCGACGAGCTCTCCGGTGGCCAGCGCCAGCGGGTGTGGCTGGCGATGGTCCTCGCGCAGGAGACCGAACTGCTGCTCCTCGACGAGCCGACCACGTTCCTCGACATCACCCATCAGTACGAGGTCCTCGACCTCTGCGCCGAGCTGCGCGAATCGGGCGACCGCACCCTGGTGGCCGTGCTCCACGACCTCAACCAGGCCGCTCGCTACGCCACCCACATCATCGCCATGAAGCAGGGTCAGATCGTCGCCCAGGGGCCGCCCGCCGAGGTCGTGACGCCCGAGCTCGTCGAGGCCGTCTTCGACCTGAAGTGCGTCGTCGTGCCCGACCCGGCCACCGGCACGCCGATGGTCGTCGCGACGGGCCGCGGCGAACGCTCGGCCGCCGCGAAGGCGCACGCCGCCGAGCTCACCGGCCGCTGAACCGCGGGGCGGCCACCAGGCCGCCAGGCATGCAAAAAGCCGGAGCGTCGATTCACCGGATCGATGACTCGCAAATTCATCTGGACCCGTCAGATGAACTTGCGACTCATCTTTGCGGTGCATCGTCGTCGCCATCCAGCGCGCGCGGCGTTGAGATCCAGCGCACGCGGTCGCGGCCAGCGCCGCCGTCGTCGTCCTGCGCGCGGGCGTCGCAGGCCGCCGCGCGCCGCCGCTAGTTCGTGAGGGCTTTCTCGGCCACGTCCTCGGTGGCTTCCCCGCCGAGGTAGCGGGTGGCGTAGGTGGCGTGGAGGAACCGCTCGATGGCCTTGATCACCGGGCCGGAGCGCCACGTGGGCATGGAGTCGAACGCGTGCTGTCCGCCGGGCATCTCGGCGTAGAGCACGGCCTCCTGGCTGGTCGTCCGGAGGTTCTTCACGAAGCGACGGCTCTCTCCGACCGGCACGATCGTGTCGCGCGACCCGTGCACGACGAAGAACGGCGGGGCATCCTCGTTGATCCGATGGGTCGGCGAGATGGTGGCGTAGAACTCCGGCGCCTCGTCCATCGTCTGCTTCACGACGACCTTCTCGACGGTCTTCACGAGCGTCTCGGAGTGCTTGTTCTCATGGTCGACGAAGTCGTAGGCGCCGTAGAACGGCACCGCCGCCTGGACCGACGTGTCGGCGTCCTCGAAGCCGCGCTGGAAGGCCGGATCGCCGTTGCTCAGCGCCGTGAGCGCCGTGAGGTGCCCTCCGGCCGAGCCGCCGGTGACCGCGATGAACTTCGGGTCGACGTTCAGCTCCTCGGCATGCTCGCGCACCCAGGCGATGGCACGTTTGACGTCCTCGACGTGGTCGGGCATCGTCGCCTTCGGGCTCAGCCGGTAGTCGATGTTGAAGCCGACCCAGCCGTTCGACGCGAGGTGGTTCAGGAGCGGGATCCCCTGCTCGTGACGCGACCCGAACATCCACAGCCCGCCGTGCACGTGCACCACGGCCGGGAGCGGATGGCCCGGGTCGTGCTTGGGCCGGACGATGTCGAGCTTGAGCTTCTCACCGTCGACCTCCGCGAACACGCGGCCACGCTCCGTCTTGACGCCCGGCTTGACCCACATGAGGAGCGGCACGGCGTACCAGTACCAGGGCAGCCCGGGCGCGTCGTCGAGTTCGAGCTCCTCGGAGCGGCCGTCGATGTCGAGGCGGGTGCGTAGCGACGAGACGCCGAGCGGGATGGCCAGGACGACGGCGACGCCCCAGAAGGCCAGTCCGACCCATCCGGTGCTGCCGTCGTCGAGCGCTCCGAACGCCCCGGCGAGGACGGCGATCATCACCGCGCCGAGCACGGTGAGGTGCACCGCGAGCTCGACGACGATGAACGCCATGAACCAGCTCACGATCATCACCCAGAGCGAGGCATTGCGCCGCGGCCACCGCGCGTTGGCGGCGTAGGCGGCGCTCACGACGCCGACGATCAGGAGCAGGAGGGCCGAGAGGCTCATCGGTCGACTCTAGCCGCGCGAAGCCGCCAGATCTCAGGCGCCGGAGCCCGCGACGCGTCCGCCACCGAGTCCCAGCAGGCGGAATGCCCGCTCGGCCAGGAGCAGCAGCGTGCCGCGCGGTGCGGGCACCGTGCCCGGACGACCGGCCATCCGGCCGATCCGCACGCACACGGCGGCCATCAGGAGCGCCATGAGCAGGTTGAGGCTGAGGACGAGCGTCGCGGCCGGGGTCCAGGCCCAGTCCGGGGCGTCGGGGAGCCGCTCGAGCTGCATGATCTGCGTGTCGGGCACCATCGCGCGGGTCGCGGTCGGCTGCTCGGCGAAGCCGGCGAACGAGATCGCCGGGTCGGCGGGGAAGCGGATCGGGGTCGAGAGCATCGTCTTGCCCGAGTGCACGCGCACCATCGTCTTCCACTTGCCGTCGAGCGGGACCGGCTGCGTCGTGGCCCAGGAGCCGTCGGCGCGCTGCTTCAGGTGGTCGATGTAGGAGCCGTCGCCCTGCCAGCCCATCGCGTAGATCCACGACGGGTTCTTCGTGATCGCCGGATCGGAGAACCGCACGGTGAGGTCGCCGACGCGATGGGGCTCGGAGTGGCCCGGCGTCGGGCCCTGGCGCACGTTGCTGATCGCCATCGTCGCCGTGACGCCCTCGGGGTTGCTGGTCGAGGCGGCATTCCAGCCGAGCGCGAAGAAGGTGAGGCCGGCAGCGGCGAGCACGAGGCCCGGTCGCCACACGCGGTGGAGGGAGCCGTTGAGCGCCTGGGCCATGAGGGCGCCGATCACGCCGCCGGAGATGCCCGCGGCGATGGCGACCGGGATGGCCTCGGGCAGCATGCCCGGGGTCCACGGGAGCGGCATCGCGATCTGCGACCAGAGGTACTCGGAGCCGAAGCCGAGCGTGCCGATGCCGAGGCCGGCAAGGGCGCCGAACACGACGGGGCGAGCCGGATCGCGGCGGAACGCGATCGCCTCGACGACGAGCGCCTCGACGATGAAGAGCGGGGTCGACGGCATCGACACCTGCAGCGGGCCGCCGATGGCGAGCGACATGAAGGCCTGGAGCGGGAGCCAGATCGCGAGGGCGAGGAGTGCACCGCCGCGACCGGCGAGGACGCGGGCCAGCACGAGGGCCTGGGCGGCGCCGAAGGCGAGGAGGAGCGGGTGCCACACGAGGCGGTACTGCGGCACGCCCCAGTTGAACTCATGGGTGGAGGCGGCCCACAGGTAGAGACCGACGGCCGCGAGCAGCGCTGGAAGCGGGCGACGAAGCAGGCCCTTGGCCCGGAAGGGGTCGCGGCCGGCGGCGCGGGCGCCCTCGATCAGCAGCAGCGCGCCGCCGATGCCGACGGTCAGGGTGCCGCCGATGATCATCACGTGCGTGGGGCCCCAGAGGGTCACGTCGACGCCGAAGATGCGGTGCCACACGTCGTCGAGCGGAAAGGCCGCCATGCCGAAGGTCGAGCCGGCGAGCAGGAGCGCCGACGCCGCCGGGACGGGACCGAAGCCCTTCCAGTGGAACGCGACGGGGCTCGAGCGGCGCGGGTTCTTCGGGGCCAGGCCGATCGCGAGGATGCCCATCAGGAACGACGCGAAGAGGCCGAAGAGCAGCGGGTAGTGCGCGACCGTGCCGAGCGGGCCGTCGTCGCGGCCGACGTCGATGTGCAGGCCGATGTCCCAGGTGGCGCCCAGGATGATCACGAGCGCGCAGACGATCGCGCCGGCGCCGGGGAGCGCGGCCCAGCCCGGCAGGCCGACGAGCTCCTCGACGCGGTTCTGCGTGGCGCGGAGCCGTGGGGCCCGGCCGGCGCGGTAGGCGAGCACGCTCTGGAGGGTGATCAGGGCGAGGATCGACGTGATCGCCGTGATCACGCCGAGTTGCCACAGCGGCGCACCGCCGACAGGCTCGGGAGCTGCTGCGAGAAGAAGGCTCATCGTGGGTCCAAGAGGTCGTGCAAAAGGGGGAACTCGCCACGCCGGGGTTGCCGGATCAGCGAGGTTACGCCGGTGCAAGTTACACAACTGTCACCGGGATGCAAATGCCCATTTCGTCGAGCTTTCGGGAACGGGTTCGTACCGTTACCCGTGCGGCGGCCCGCCGCTGAACGTCGTTCCTTCGAAAACACCGATCAGCTGTACGGTTTCTTCGCCCACACCGCTCTCGAGGCCGCTCGGACGTTGACCCGTGGGCCTCGATCCGGGAGCCTGATCGTGTGACCCATGCACACGGTCGACCCGGTTTCGCGCTCGAGTTCGAGGAAGAGTTCGGCGGCGACGACCTCGACCGCACGAAGTGGTTGCCGCACTACCTGCCGCACTGGAGCAGCCGGGCCGCGTCGGCCGCCCGATACGAGGTCGGAGGCGGCCGCCTCGTGCTGCGGGTCGACCGGGACCAGCCGCCCTGGTGCCCGGAGTTCGACGGCGACAACCGCGTCTCGTCGCTGCAGACCGGTTGCCTTGCCGGGCCGGTCGGCAGCGCAGTCGGCCAACACCGCTTCACGCCCGCCGCGCGCGTGCGCGAGGCGCAGGACCCGCTCCGGCTCTACACGCCGTCGGCGGGACGGGTGGAGCTTCGCTGCCGGGCGATCGATGATCCCGATGCCCTCGTCGCCCTTTGGATGATCGGCTTCGAGGAGACGCCCGAGCAGTCCGCGGAGGTGTGCGTGATGGAAATCTTCGGTCGCGACGTCGGCGAGCGCGAGGTGAGGGTCGGAGTCGGGCTCCATCCGTTCGGCGACCCAACGATCGTCGACGATTTCGAGGCCGTGCCCGTCGCGATCGACGCCCGCGAGCCCCACACCTATGCCGCCGAATGGGGCGAGGGCCGGTCGACCTTCTTCGTCGACGAGGTTCCCGTCAAGGTCGTCGAGCAGGCGCCGGACTATCCGCTGCAGCTGATGCTCAACGTGTACTGCCTGCCCCGCGCGGCGGGCGCCCCACCCCGGCCGATCGATGCGCCGGCGCTCGAGTTCGAGGTCGAGTACGTGCGAGGCTGGCGACCCTACCGATGAGTTCGGCCCCGAGGGCCGGTCTCACATCTCGAAGACCGAGGGCGAGCCGCTCTCGCCGGGCGCTCGCGCCGGGCGACTCGGAGTCCGCGGCCGCCCTCCACCACTCACCCTCCAGGAGCACCGATGCCCGCCGACCCGACCGACAGCCCCGCCGAGAAGGTGAAGGGGCCCGCCTCGTACTTCCCGTCGATCGAGAAGAAGTACGGGCAGCCCATCGAGCACTGGCTCGGAATCGCCGCCGAGCACGCGGATGCGAAACACATGGAACTCGTCGCGCTCCTCAAGGACGAGCACGGGCTCGGCCACGGTCACGCGAACGCGATCGTGGCCTACGCCCGCAAGTAGCTTCGGCGACGCCGGTCGACGCGGAAGCTCCGCTCGTCGACCGGCCGTGCCGGGCGCCTAGTTCGGCGACGGCGCGCGGTACCCCGCGGCCGCGCGTTCCTCGGCCGACGGGCGCGGGCCCTTGTGGTCGCGGTCGCTGCGCAGGTGCGGCGGCAGGGCGTCCGTCCCCGGTCCGTCGCCACCGTCGGTGGAGCCGCCGCCACCCGAACCGCCGCTCGGCGGATCGTTCCGCTCGTTGCGGTTGCGCAAGAGCGAGAGCACAACGCCGCCGCCGAGGATCAGGAACACGCCCAGGAGCGAGTACTGCGCGGGGACCTTGCCGATGAACTCGGAGAGCCCCATCTTGACGGCGATGAAGATCAGCAGCAGGGCCAGGGCCGCCTTGAGGTAGTAGAGGCGCTCGACGAGGTCGGCGACGAGGAAGAACAGCGGACGCAGGCCGAGCAGCGCGAAGGCGTTGGCCGCGAACACGACGAAGGTGTCGGTCGTGATCGCGAGGATCGCCGGGACGGAGTCGACGGCGAAGATGATGTCGACGATCGCGATGGCGACGAGGACTGCGCCGGCGGCGGTGAAGTACCGCTTGCCGTCGAGCTTGATCGTGAAGTGCTGGCCGTGGTCGCCGTCGGCGACGCGGAGTTTGCCGCGAACGTTCTCGACGAGCTTCTCTTCACCACCGGAGTCGTGTCGGTCCTTCCACAGCTTCCAACCGGTCCAGGCGAGGAAGAGTGCGAACGGGATCGACAGCCATGACGCCTCCTGCAGCGCGGCGGCGCCGGCGAGGATGAACGCCAGGCGCAGGAAGAGCGCGGCGACGATGCCGAAGGTCAGCAGGCGCGCACGCTGGATCTCGGGGATCGCGAACGCGTTGAAGACGACGAGGAAGACGAAGACGTTGTCGAGCGAGAGGCTCTTCTCGACGACGTAGCCCGCCAGGTAGTTGCCGGCCTGCTCGGTGGTGCCGAGGACCGCCAGGACCACACCGAAGACGAGCGAGATCGCGACCCACACCACGCTGGTGATCGCGGCCTGACGCGTGGTCATCTGCCCTCCTCTGCCGCGCAGTACCGCAAGGTCGAGGACGAGGAGGATGAAGATGGCGGCCGAGAGGCCGATCCATGCACCGGTCGTACCGGTCAAGAAGTCAGGCATTTGTACTCCTGACTATGACCTGACCGGAATCAAAACCCATTTCGATTCCGTTAACGCCGTGTTAGGACGGCCCGGCGGTCCCTTCGACCCGCGTCGTCGTGCGAGACTCGTCGTCCGTGGACCAGACTCCATCCGTACCCCAGGTCGACATGAGCACCGCCACGGCGAACGCGGGTGGGTCTGCCCCCGCCACCAACCGCGCCCCGGTGGCCTCCCGCGTGGACCCGGCGATCCGCAGCCACGGCGCTGCACCGGTCGACGAGGTCGCGTCCGTCGAGCGCGCCGAGGCGCTCGACGCCCTCGGGAGGGCGCGCCGCGGCCCCCTGGCACGCGTCCGTGATGCCCAGGGCCACCACCAAGAACGGCGGATCGCTCGCCGACTGGCCGCCCGCGACCCCCAGGCCCTCGCCGACCTCCACGCCCTCACCGGTCGGGCTGCCTTCTCCGTGATCCTCTCCGTCGTCGGCGACCGCGGCCACGCCGAGGACGTGCATCAACAGGTGTACGCGGAGCTGTGGCGCCGGGCCGAGCAGTTCGACGCGTCCCGCGGAACGCTGCTGTCCTGGGTGCTGACGATCGCGCGCAGCCGGGCGATCGACCACCTCCGTCGTCGCCGTGAACAGCCGGTCGCCGATGACGCACTGATGGCCCTGGGCGGCGGCGCCGAGGACCCGTCCTTCGACGACGTCCTGAACCGCGCCTACGTGGCCCAAGCGCTCGAACAGGTCCCGGAACGTGAACGGGAGCTCCTGCGTCTGCGGTTCTGGGATGGCCTGACCCAGACCGAGATCGCCGAGCGCACCGGCCAACCACTGGGCACGGTGAAATCCCGGATGCTTTCCGGCCTGCGCACGCTCAGGCTCCTCCTCGACGCGGAGACCGGCGCATGATCGACGACCGCGACCTCCTCCGCCATCTCGAATCGGGCGACGCCTCCCTGTGGGATCGCCCGGAGCCTCCGGAGCTGGACGTCCACGCGCTCACGGGTGGCGCGCCCCATCGCCATCGGGCCCGGCGCACGTGGAGCGTGCGGCCGGTCGCGGCCCTCGGCGGCGCCGTCGCCTGCCTCGCCCTCGGGGTGCTCGGTGGCGCCACCCTGCTCGCCCCGACGACGTCGGATGCCCCGACCTTGGCGACCACGCCCGCGTCCACACCGGGAACCGCTGCCCAAGAAGCCCTGCCGGCGCGGCGCCGCCAGGTCTCGCTCACCCGGTTTGGAACCGCCGTGCCGGCCGAGGCCGCGGCGCAGGCGAGCGTGTTCACGGCGACCGACGGGCGCACCGTCGACCTTCGCGTCAAGGGGCTGACGGTGCCTCGCAAGGGCGAGTTCTACGAGCTGTGGGCTCTCGGTGCCGGCACGCGGATGATCTCGCTCGGAATCGTGCGCGTGGACGCATCGGGCTCGGCCCAGGTGCGCCTCCCCCTCCCCGTGTCGCTACGACGCTTTCCGGTGTTCGACGTCTCACTCGAGCCCGGCGACGGAAACCCGAAGCACTCCGGCCAGTCGGTGCTGCGTTCCGAAGCCGCCGCCTGAAGACGGCCTCGCCTCCTCTCCCGCCCAGGGCGGTGACGGAGGTCTCCCTGCGACGGTCGAGGGGGCGCGCGGAACGCGCGAGAGCAGGGGGCCATCTGGCTCGTTAGGGCGGCCTAATGTAATCTTTGAGGGCGTCCTGCCTCCCCCGATCGCGGTGGCGCGATCAGGTCACCCATGTCTGCCCATTCCCCAGCTCAGCCGGCCACACCGAACGCCGAGAACACCGAAGACTCGGGCGATCGCGACGACGTCGTGTTCGTCACCGGCGCCGGAGGCGGGATCGGCGGCGCGGTGGTCGGGGCCCTGCTCGCCACCGACGCGCAGGTCTACGCGACCGACGTCGATGGCGACGCGCTCGACGAGCTGGCACGGCAGCACTCGTCGGAGCGACTGCACACACGGATCGTCGACGTCCGCGACACGGCCTCCGTCGAGACGGCGGTGACGCAGGCCGAGGCCGAGGTCGGTCCGATCGCCGGCCTCGTGTGCGCGCACGGCATCCTCCGGGCAGGGTCGGCGCTCAGCCAGCTCGACGAGGAGTGGCAGCTCGTCCACGACGTGAACGTGGGCGGCGTGATGCGGGTCGCTCGCGCCGTGACGCGCGGGATGGCCGCCCGCCAGCGCGGCGCCGTCGTGACGATCGGTTCCAACGCCGCTGCCGTCGCCCGCGACGGCCTCTCCGCCTACGCCAGCTCGAAGGCCGCTGCACGCCACTACACGCTGTGCCTCGGCGTCGAACTCGCGCCGCTCGGGATCCGCTGCAACGTGGTCTCCCCCGGCTCCACCGACACCGCCATGCTCAGCGGCGCCTGGGAGACGCGAGACCGGCCGACCGAGGCCGGTCTGGAGGGCGCGGTCAACCGCCGCGCCATCGCCGGCACGCCCGAGGCCTTCTGGCCGGGCATCCCACTGGGTCGCATCGCCCAGCCCGAGTGGATCGCCGACGCCGTCACCTTCCTCCTCTCGCCACAGGCCCGGCACCTCGCACTCCACGACCTCCGCGTCGACGGCGGCGCCACGCTCGGCGCCTGACCATGGCCACCACGATGACCCCCGCATCACCCTCAGCCACCACGCCT
>JAURVW010000451.1 GCA_030655275.1 Solirubrobacteraceae bacterium | reverse complement strand
AGGAACATCAGCCCGGCAAAGGCGAGGATGTAGGCCGAGACGATCCATTCGAGCCCGGCGCGCGAGAGACCGAGGTCGTCCTGGATCGTCGGCAGCGTGACGTTGACGATCGTGTTGTCGAGCGCGGTGACGAACGTGGCCAGCGAAAGCGCAGCGATGATTGCCGCGGTCCGGCCGCGGGTCTGCTCGGGAAGCGGTTCGGGGGCGCTGGACGTTCCAGGGGCCTCGAGCATCTCAGCGTGCACGCGCCGGACGGTACTGGCTGATCGCGGTCGTCAGCAAAACGTCGTTCCAAAAACTGTCTCAGTTCCTGGACGGGGCACTGGGACGGGACAAGGCGGCCATGGCGTCCGGCCTCGCACAACCATACGCAGCCGCGCAAATCGGACGGAACTCGTCAGTTCAGCAGACGTGGTCAGCCTCGGCGGCGACCGCACGGTTCGGTCGTCGCCGGTTCGCTATCTCGGGGGAGTGCCTCGCGCAGAGGAAGGTGCGGCGCGAGGCGGTGGCGCGGAGTGTGGTTCGCGCCAGGGTGGTTCCGGAGTGAGCCGGTCAGGCCGCGCGGCGCGCGGGGCGGGCGTCGACGACGTGGCCGGTGACGGCCCAGGCCTCGGCACGCTCGATCGGGTTGCCGAGCATCGTGGCGACACCGTCGTCGAGGATCGGGGTGGCGAGCAGCGCGGGGTGCTCGACGAGCGTGGCGACCACGGTCTCGTCGGAGGCGCCGTCGAGGTCGAGCTCGAGGGCGGCGTAGAGCCGGCCACGACGCACGAGCGCCGCCGCGTCGTCGCCGCGCAGGCGCGAGACGATGTCGCGGAGCTCGGGCTCGGTCGGACGGCTGCCGGCGAGGTCCACGCGGCGCACGTCGAACCGCTGGCAGCCGAGCTGCAGCGCCTGGATCGCGTACTCGGAGGCGGGCGAGGCCGGGTTGTGGAAGACCGTGAGTTCGGGCGGGGGTGAGAGCAATGTGAGTGGTGCCATGTACTCACGGTAACGGCGTTATCGCGGCATCGTGCCAGTATTCACGGACGTGTGATCGATGCCCCTTTCGGTATGGACGGACGGCGGATCTCCCGCCCGGCCACGCGCCAACCCGGTGCTCCGGAGCCCGGTCTTTCGCGGTGTGCCCGGGTGTGACACCGCCAACGATGGTCAGCGAACCGACGGTTACTCCGATGGTTCAGTGCGAGGTTCCAGGCACCGGCCATGGCGCGACGACGCTCCCGTCGTCGCACCATTCCTGCTTCGCGCGTGCCTACGCGGCGTTCGGGTCGCGCTGCTCGGCCTGACGGGCGAGCATCCAGCCCGGGTAGCGAGACGAGATCGCGCTCACGTCGTCGAGTCGCTCGACCTGCGCCGAGGTGAGCTCGAGGTCGACGGCGCCGAGGTTGTCGGCGAGCTGGTCCTCACGCTTGGCCCCCACGATCACGCTGGTGACGGCGGGCTTGGCGAGCAGCCAGGCGAGCGCCACCTGCGGCACGGTCGCGCCGATGCTGTCGGCGATCTCCTTGAGGGAGTCGACGATGTCGTAGCCCTGGTCCTTGTCGACGGGCGGGAAGTCGAAGGACGCGCGGCGCGCACCGGACTCACTCGACTCGCCGTCGCGCGTGAACTTGCCCGAGAGGAAGCCGCCGGCGAGCGGGCTCCACACCAGGACGCCGAGTCCCGAGTGCTCGGCGAGCGGGATGATCTCGTCCTCGAGGTCGCGGCCCACGAGCGAGTAGAAGGACTGCGTGGAGACGAACGACTCCAGGCCGCGCGTCGCGGACACCCCGAGGGCGGTCGCCATCTGCCAGGCGGCGTAGTTGGAGCAGCCGATGTAGCGGACCTTGCCCGAGCGGACGAGGTCGTCGAGCGTGGTGAGCACCTCCTCGATCGGCGTGATCGGATCCCAGGCGTGCACCTGGTAGAGGTCGATGTGGTCGGTGCCGAGCCGCTTCAGGCTCGCCTCGACCTCGTGCAGCAGGTGCGGGCGGCTCTGGCCTTGCTGGTTCGGGCCGTCGCCCATGCTGCCGGTCGCCTTCGTCGCGATCACGACGTCGTCGCGATGCTTGGCGAGCGCCTTGCCGAGGATGATCTCGCTCTGGCCGCGCGAGTAGACGTTGGCGGTGTCGAAGAAGTTGATGCCCGCGTCGAGCGCCTGGTCGACGAGCTTGCCGGCGCCCTTCTGGTCGAGCACGCCGACCGCGTTCCAGGGGGCCACGTCCGAGGTTCCGAACGTCATGGCGCCGAGGCAGAGGCGGGAGACGTAGAGGCCGGTGCGGCCGAGCTGCTTGTACTGCATGGGCCCGAGGCTAGGACGGGTCACGAGGCGTATCGTCGCCCTGTGAGTCCCCGGCTGCGCGAGGCGGCGGCGGGACCTTCATCTGGCGGGAGGCGACGGTCATGACGCCGCCCATGAGGAAGGTCGCCAGCGCGACCACCCAGATCCCTGCGGCGGCGAACCCGAAGGCGGCGAGCACGAACAGCGCCGTGATCGCCAGGTAGATCAGCTTGAAGCGCCGTGTGGTGGGCATCGATCAGTCCCCTGAGAGCCCATCGCGCCGCAGATCGTGTTCGGGCGCGAGTGGTTTAGGCCTCTGGGCCGGGCCGCTCGCGCGCGGACGCGAGATGCAAGCGAGGGGCCTCAGAAGTTGTAGCCGTCGTATTCGCCGGTGTAATCGATGACGATGGCGTTCATCTGCTGCTCGGCCTTGTCGATGTCGTGCTCGCGCATGGACTTGCGGGCTTCGGCGAGGAAGCGGCCGTCCTTCTCGGCGGACACGTCGACCGTGTACCCCATGCCCTGGAGGCGTTCGGAAGCTGCCTCGGCGAGCTTTTCTTCGGTGAAGTAGACGTAAAAAGAGGCTTTGGCCATTCGGTCAGCGTAAGGCCCAGTGGGTCTTCCGTGGCGTCAGCCCGGTTGCGGGCGGGTGGCGTCAGGCCTCGACGACGCGCCCCGCGGCGGCCCAGGCGGCGCCGCGGCTGCGCGGGCGGCCGATCATCGCGGCGGTGCCGTCGTCGAGGATCGGGCGCTGGAGGAGGGACGGATGCGCGACGAGCGTGTCGACGACCTGTTCGATGCCCCAGCCGTCGGCGTCGAGGCCGAGGTCCTTGTACTTCTTGTCGCGCCGGATGAGGGCGTCGACGGGGTCGCCCTGGAGGCGGCTGGCGAGGTCGGTGAGCTCGGCCTGGTCGAGGCGTTCCGCGACGAGCAGGTACTTCCGGATGGTGACCTGGTGGCCGGCGGCTTCGAGGGCCTCGAGCGCGACGACCGAGGTCGAGCAGTTCGGGTTGTGCAGGAGAGTGAGGGTGGGGGCGACGTCAGGCACGTCGCCGATCCTATGACGCGCGTGAAGTGCCCATGCCTGCCCAGATGTGTTCACGCCAGTCGGGGGACGCTGACGGTTTTCCTCCGGATTGAGCCGTACCTTGTGCACGTGCACTGCTCGGCCAGGCTCATCCCATGACGGCGACCGAACGATCCCTCAGCGTCCTCGCGGCGCTCCTGGTGATCATCAGCGTTGCCCTGCTCGTGATGGGCGAGAACGTGCTCGGCGCCACGTCGCTGCTCCTGGGCGGTGCGTTCTACGCGTACGCGACCACGCCGCACGACGGCGACGAGCACGTCCGCTGAACCTGCCGCCGCGGCCGCTCCGTCTCTACGATCGGAGACGCAGATGAGCGCGACACGCAAGTACTACATCCTCTCCGCCGTGATCTTCGCGATCGGTGCGGTCCTCGCGGGCGTCAAGCAGCAGCCCGTCGCGCTGGCGATCTTCGTGGGTCTCCTGCTGATGATGCTGTGGATCCAGTCGCGGGTCGATCGGATCGTCGAGGAGCGGTACCCGTCGGATCGCGACTCGGGCGACTGAGTCGACTCCTCGGCGCTCCGGAGCGGCCCCGAGGTCGTCCCCGTCCGCGGCGTCGACTCGAATATCCGCCGGTCTGCCGGTGGATCGGGCGCCAGGAGGAAACCGAGCGTGCGTTCGGTCACCCTGGAACCAGGCCCGGCGCGGTACGTTTCGCTACGGAGAAACGGAGCCGGGCGGTCAGCTGTTGCCCGTTCCGCCTTCCTGCGTCCATCGCAGGAGCACGCGAGAGCCGTACACCCTCCGAATCCACTTCGATCTCGGCGAGAGACGGAAAGGCACCCACCGCATGACCCAGACCCAGGTCACCGAAGAACAGGCACGTCAGGTCGCCGAAGAGGCGCGTGAGCAGGACTGGACGCTGCCGAGCTTCGGCAAGGGCGTCTACATGGGCGATCTCGACATCGACCTGATCTACCCGCAGCCCGCGCTGCCGGCGGAGTCGGTGGAGAAGGGCGAGAAGTTCCTG
>JAURVW010000442.1 GCA_030655275.1 Solirubrobacteraceae bacterium | reverse complement strand
GCTCGTCGAAGCGGCCCGGAGCGCCCACCGGGCCGGCCAGCTGCTCGACCGCATCGAGGCCGGCGCGGTCGGCTCGCCCGGCGCGGTGGTCCGCAGCGACGACCATGAGCTGCCGCTGCTGCTCGCCGCGGCGCCGGAGCTGCTCGACGCCATCGTCGAGCGCCGCCTGGCTCCGCTCGTCGGTCTGCCGGACGCACGCCGCGAGCAGACGATCGAGACGCTCGCGGCCTGGCTCTCCGACCCGCATCGCCCGCAGGCGATCGCGGATCGCCTCGGGATGCACGTGCAGTCGGTCCGGTATCGGTTGACCCGCCTGCGCGAGCTCTTCGGCGACGACCTCGACGACCCCGACGCTCGGTTCGAGCTGCAGGTCGCGCTGCGTGGCCTGGGTCGGGCCTAGGCGGAGAGCTCGGCCTGCGTGATCCGGCGGCGGGCGGCCTCGACGAGCGCGGCGATCACCGTCGACTCGGGATCGGCCTCCGGATGCCACTGCACGCCCAGGCAGAAGCCCGCGCCGGGGGCCTCGATCGCCTCGACGAGACCGTCGACGCTCGATCGGCCGCTCACGATGAACCCCTCGCCGATGGCATCGACGGCCTGGTGATGATGGGAACGGGTGACGGCGACCTCGCCGCCGATCGCCTCGGCCGCGAGCGACCCGGCGTCGATGGCGACGTCGTGCTCGTTCTCGGTTCCGAGCGTGCCGGGCACCTTGCGGTGCTCCTCGCTGCCCTCGAGCAGCTCGGGGAGGTGCTGATGGAGCGTGCCGCCGGTCGCGACGTTGAGCACCTGCATGCCGCGGCACACGCCGAGCACGGGGAGATCGGCGGCGAGCGCAGCGCGGGTGAGGGCGAGCTGCACGTCGTCGAGGACGGGGATGACGGGCCCGAGTGCGTGATGGGGCTCGTGGCCGTACTGGGCCGGGTCGACATCGTTGCCGCCTGGCAACAGGAGCGCGTCGAGTCCGTGGAGGGCCTCGTCCGGGGCGTCGATGTCGCGTGCGTCGATCGGGAGCAGGACCACGCGGCCACCGGCGAGCTGGATCGCCTCCGTGTAGGCCGACGTCATGAAGTCGCACTCGAGGGTCCACCACGAGAACTGCACGACCTCGCGGGAGGCCGCGATGCCGATGACGGGCCGGCGGCCTGGATATCCGGAGGCGGGCACGTCGAGGGGGAACACGGCCTCCACGTTAGGTGACGGCGCCCGCAGCGTCGAACCGATTCCCCTGAACCGGGCGGGTCGGTGCGTCGACCCCAGCGCGAAGCTGCGCGCCGCGGTCAGCCGCCGTCGCGCAGCAGGGCCCGTCGCACCTTGCCCGAGGCGGTCTTCGGGAGCGCCTCGACGAAGTCCACGATGCGCGGGTACTTGTACGGCGCGGTGCGCTCGCGGACATGCGCCTGCAGCTCGGTGGCGAGCTCGCTCGAGGGCGAGAACCCGTCGCGCAGCACGACGACCGCCCGCACGACGCTGCCGCGATCGGGATCCGGCGCTGCGACCGCGGCGGCCTCGGCGACGGCCGGGTGCTCGACGAGCACGCTCTCCACCTCGAACGGTCCGATCCGGTAGCCGGAGGAGGCGATCACGTCGTCGGTGCGGCCGACGAAGAAGAGATCGCCCGCGGCGTTCTGCCAGGCGCGGTCGCCCGTGCGCCACGGCCCGTCGTGCGCGACCGGCGCACCGGATTCGGGGTTGAGGTACCCGAGGAAGAAGGTCGGAACGGTGGACGGGTCGGTGATCACGAGTTCGCCGACGGCCCCGACCTCGTCCGCGTCGTCCTCCGCCATGTCCGCCGGGAACTCGAGGGCCAGCGCGACGCCCGGCAGCGGACGACCCATCGAGCCGGGCAGCGGGTCGGTCCCATCGGGCGGCGCGGTGAGCTGACCGGTCTCCGTCTGGCCGAAGCCGTCGCGCACCCACAGGCCGCTCGCCTCGTGCCAGGCCGCGAGCACGGCCGGGTCGAGCGCTTCGCCCGCGGCGACGAGGCGCTCGAGGGAGTCCGGCAGCGCGAGCTCGGGCAGCAGGCTCATGATCCGGTACTCCGTCGGCGCCATGCACAGCACGTGGGGGCGCTCCTCGTGCAGCACGGCCAGGCGCTCGCGGGGATCGAAGCGGGCGTCGTGCAGCAGCGCGGGAGCGCCGCGCAGCCAGGGCGCGATGAACACGTTGCGAGCCGACTTCGACCAGCCCGGCGCCGCCGTGCACCAGGCGAGGCGGCCCGGCTGGGCCCCGAACCAGTGCGTCGCCTGCAGGCGCTGGCCGGTCACGTACCGCTGGGCATGCACGACGGCCTTCGGCGGCCCCGATGTGCCCGAGGTGAACGTGATGAGCGCCGGCGCCTCGGGGCCGGCGTCCGCGCGGGGAAGGGGAGCTTGATCTCCGCGGGTGACAGCCGACTGCAGCGCTACGAGGTCGGGCTCGATCACGATCGGCCGACGGCCCGAGGGGAGCAGCGCGATGGCCTCGTCGAGCGATGCGCGGTTACGCGGGTCGGCGAGGACGGCCCGGGGCCGGGTCGCCTCCATCCGCTGGAGCAGGTCCTTCGGGCGCAGCTGTTCCAGGCACGGCAGCACGACCCCGCCCGCGTGGAACACCGCCACCATCGACAGCGCCCACTCCACGCGGTTGCCGAAGAGCGTGAGGACCACGTCGCCCGGCCCGATGCCGGCCGCATCGAGTTCGACCGCGAGGGCCCCGGAGAGCGCGGCGACCTCGGCAAACGTGAACTCGGTCCGTCCGCGATCATCGCGGCAGACGAGCGCCAAGGCCGACGGCTCTTGGGCGTCCAGGAGCTCCGAAGCGCAGTTCACCGGGGCGAGTCTGCCAGTCCGCCGTCGCCTCCGACCACCCCGCGATGGTCGCCCGGTAGGAGCCGGCGCGCCCGGCCGCCACGCCGCGACGGCCGATGCCGGACCGAGCGTGTGTGCAATCCGGCGTCACGAGTCATCCCAAACGGCCTCCGCGTCGGTACGATTCATGCAGTCCTCGGCTCCAGCCGCGCGCCCCGTGCGCGCAGGCGGACCGCGATCTTTTCACCCCGGGAGTACCCACCCATGGCCATCGCCCTCAGCGAGCGCACCGACCAGGAGACGCAGGAGCAGATCGTCCAGCTCGTGCGCCAGTTCACGGATGAGCAGATCATCCCGAACGCCGAGCACTTCGACCACGCGGACGAATACCCGCAGGAGATCGTCGACGGGCTCAAGGAGCTCGGCATCTTCGGCGCCACGATCCCGGAGGACTTCGGCGGTCTCGGCCTCGACCTCTCCACCTACACGCGCATCGTCATCGAGCTCGCGCGCGGCTGGGTCTCCATCCCGGGCGTCGTGAAC
>JAURVW010000429.1 GCA_030655275.1 Solirubrobacteraceae bacterium | reverse complement strand
CAAGAACGAGGTCAAGGCGACGATCTCTGCACTCAACGACGCCTTCAAGGAAGTCAGCCCGAGCGTCGACCGGGTCACCGAGCTCACCGACGAGCTCCAGCCGATCGCCGACGACCTCAACCGCTCGGCACCGGATCTCGCGTCGGTCTTCAACCAGCTTCCCGAGTTGTCCAAGCGCGGATCGACCGCGGTGAACTCGCTCTCGCCGACGCTCAAGCGCGGCACCGAGGTGCTCACGAGCGACAACACCGACACGCTGTTCAAGCGTCTCGTGCGGACGTCGGGCGCCGTGAAGGCTTCCGCTTCGGTTCTCGGCCTGACGCTCGGTGACTTCCGTTCGACCGGTGGCCTCGACTACTTCATGGACGCCATCTTCGGCCTGACGTACGCGACGAACGGTCGCGACGCCAACGGCAGCTACCTCCGCGGTGCGGTCCTCAACCTGCTCTCCTGCGTTCAGCCGACCCGCTCTACGTCTACGGGCTGCACCACTCAGCCGTTGTCATCGGAGAACAACAACCCGCCGGTCAGCGATGACGAGGGTTCCTCGTCGGCGGTGAAGTCGGCCGTCAAGACGAAACCGTCGGGTTCCGCCCCTGGCACCGACACCAAGGCGAAGTCAACCCCGACGGGTACGCCGTCACCGACGTCCCAGGCCCAGCCGACGTCGACTGAACAGGCTGCAGCCGATCTGCTTCTCGGAGGCACCCAGTGAGCGCCGTCGGAGCACGCAACCAGCGGATGAGCCCGGCGCTCGTCGGCTCGATCACGGTCCTGATCGTCGTCATCACGACGTTCCTGGCCTACAACTCCAACAAGGGCCTTCCGTGGGTCCCGTCGCAGCTCCTCACCGTCGAGGTGAAGAACGCGGCCAACATCGTCCCGGGCAACGACGTCCGCGTCGGCGGCCTGCGCGTCGGCATCGTCTCCGACGAAAAGGCGAAGCAGTACCCGGACGGCAGCGTCACGGCACTGCTCACGCTCAAGCTCGACCAGAACGCTCCGCCGATCCCGGACAACTCCACGATCCTGATCCGCGCACGATCACTGCTCGGTCTCAAGTACGTCCAGATCACCCCGGGCGATTCCGAGAAGGACTTCGAGTGGGGCACGACGGTTCCGCTCGCGAACTCCACTCCCGACCCGGTCGAGATCGATCAGCTCTTCAACACGTTCGACAAGCCCACGCGCGTCGGCATCACGCAGACCATCACCGAGTTCGGCAACGCCCTCGGCGGTCGCGGCTCCGTGATCGGCCAGCTCCTCGACGACGCCGGCCCGCTCACCGACAACCTCGCGCCCGTCGCCAAGATCCTCTCGAACGAGGACGAAGGTCTCGTGCCCTTCCTCACCGCCCTCAGCCGGTTCACCGGTGAACTCGCCGCCGCGGGTCAGGCCACCGGCGACCTCTTCAGCAACCTCGACCGCACGACGGGGGCGCTCGCGAACGCCGACGAGGCGCTCGACGACACCCTTCGCGTGGCACCGGATGCGCTGAGCTCCACCGCGACCTCGCTGCGTCGCACTCGTGGCGCCGTCGGTCCGCACATCGAATTCGCCCGCAACCTCCAGCCGGCCATCGAAGCCACGGCCGACGGAGCGAAGGACCTGGCCGACGCCAGCCGTGCCGGTGTGTCGGGCCTCGCGGGGGTACCCCGGACCGCTCGCGAGTTCACCGGTGTCCTCGACGCGCTCGACCGCATCGGCACCAGCTCGGTCGTCGCGCGCGGCCTCGACGGCCTCACGCAGTTCTCGTCGAGCAGCCAGCCGCTCGTCGAGGGCCTGAGCCGGGCCCAGCGGGTCTGTGGGTACGCGTCTCTCGTGCTTCGCAACATCGCGTCCGCGACCTTCGATGGCGACACGATCGGAAACTGGGTTCGCGTTGTCCCGTACGTCCCGACGTTCGTACCGAATGGCGAGGGTAGCCCTGCCACGACTCCGCTGAACGGCGCTCCGACACTTCCGGCCGGCGCACTTCCGGACGCCTCGCGCGTGGTTCCGCCCGCCCAGACTCGCGCCCAGCAGGTTGCCAACAACGCTTACCTCTACTCCAACCCCGCTCCGGTCACGGGTGCCGGCGGTGTGTGCGAACCCGGCTACGAAGTCCGCCCGCCTTATGCCTCCGCCGAGAAGCAGAAGTTGACGGTCAACAGCCCGGCTCTGACGCCGCAGTCCCGCACACCGTTCAAGCCGACGTACCCGGCGGGCTCCCCGCTGGCACCGAAGGCGACGCCCGCCCCGACCGAGGACGGAGACGACTCATGAGCCGTGCCGTTCGCCGCGGATACCGCAGCCCGTTCCGGGCCGGTGCCCTCACCGTGATCGCCCTGTGCGCCGTGACGTACTACGGCTTCGCGAAGGACAACCCGTTCCATCGCCCGTTCCACCTGAGCGTGGTCGTGCAGAACGCAGCCGGCGTGAAGCCCGGTTCGCTCGTGCGCGTCGCCGGCATCGACGTCGGCGCCGTCAGCTCCATCGAGCGTTACAAGGGTGCAGAAGCTGCGCTCATCAACATGGACCTCAACGACATCGGCCTGCCGGTGCACGAAGGTGCCACCGTCCGCATTCGTCCCCGCCTGTTCCTCGAAGGCAACTTCGTGCTCGAGATGAGCCCGGGTATCCCCGGTAGCAAGCGCCTTTCCGACGGTGACACGATCCCAATCACGCAGACTTCACGCGCCGCCCAGCTCGACGAGGTGTTCTCGACCCTCCAGGGCCCGGAGCGCAAGGATCTCCAGGTGCTGGTGCAGGCCATCGGCAAGGCGCTCGACGATCCGAACCCGAACGACAAGAACTCGCTCACCAAGGGCCAGTCCGCCGGTGAGTCGCTCAACGACACCTTCAAGGCGTTCGCCGGCGCCGGAACCGACATCGAAGACCTCGCGCGCTCCCTCCAGGGTCAGAACCGTGGCGACCTCGCCGCATCGATCCGCGCGTTTGCCGAGCTGACCGGTCCGTTGGCGGCCAACGCCGACGAGCTCGGTTCGCTCATCGAAAACCTCGATCGCTCCGTGAGCGTCTTCGCCGAGAACCAGACGGCGCTCCGCGCCGAGGTGACCGAGCTGCCGAAGACCGTCCAGGTCGCCCAGAAGAACCTTCCCGTGATCTCCAAGGCCCTGCCTCCCATCGGTCGCGTCGCCGGCAACATCGCCGACTCCGCTGATCGGATCCCGTCGCTCGTGAAGGCCGCGGATCCGTTCCTCGACCAGACCGACTCGCTTCTTTCCGACGAAGAGGCCGGCGCGCTGGTCAAGAGCGTTGAACCGATCTCGTCGGGTCTGGCGAAGGCCGCACCGAGCCTCGCGACCGTGCTCAACGATCTCGATCGCATCGCCGTGTGCACCTCGCAGGTGCTCGTCCCGACCGCCAACACGGTCATCGACGACGGCCAGTACTCAACTGGCCTGACGGCGTGGCAGGAGTTCCTTCGCGGAACGGTCGGGCTCGCCAGCGGGACGTCCAGTTTCGACGCGAACGGCGCGTTCGGTCGCGCAGCGGCTGCGCAGGGCGTCAACGTCTTCAGCGGCAATTCTCAGCGGCTTGCGAAGGGTGCACCTGCACCGAAGCCTCTGACGGGTGTGGGCAACTCCGCTCCGCTCAGCACGCGTCCGCTCAAGCCTGCAAATTCGGGCCTGACCGAAACGTCGGCTCCTTGGAAGTTCGACCAGGCCTGCACCGGCGCGTCCAAGCCGAACCTCAACAGTGTCCGGTCCGGCGGACCTGACGGAAGCGCGGTGGGCAAGTGAAGCGTGCACTTCAGCGTTACGGCTTCCACTTCGCAGCGGTCGTCGGCGTCATCATCGTCGGTATCACCTGCGCGGGGTACATCCTCTCGAACCAGCGCTTCTACCTCCCGAACTGGGTGCCGGTCCTCGGCTCCGACTTCGTCGACTACACCGCCGACTTCAAGACGGCCAAGGCCGTCGTCCCGGGACAGGGCCAGACCGTCGCCATCTCCGGTGTCACGGTCGGTGAGATCGGCGCCGTCAACATCGTCAACGGCCGTGGTCGCGTGACCATGAAGATCCGTCGCGAGTACGTCAATCGCATCCACACGGACGCGACCGCAGCGCTCCGCGCCCGCACGCCGCTGCAGGACATGATCATCCAGCTCGATCCGGGCACGAAGAGCGCGCCCCTGCTCAAGGCCGGCGGCAACATCCCGGCGTCGCGCACGATGACGCCGACCGAGTTCGACGACATCATCTCCGAGTTCGACGCCGACACCCGTCAGTATCTGGCGATCCTGCTCCAGCAGGGCGCCAAGGGCCTCGGCGACGACGGTGGCAAGTACTTCGGCGACGTCCTCCGCGGCGTCGAGCCGGCCACGGTCTACTCCGCGCGGATCGCGAAAGCCCTCAAGAGCCGTCAGGAGCAGGCCGCTCGCGCCGTCACGAACCTCGAGAAGGTCTCGAACGCCATCGGCGAGAACGACAAGGCCCTCGGGTCGGTCATCGCCGACTCCTCCGAAGCGTTCGGTGCGATCGCCGAGACGCGGGCCGACCTCGCCGAGCTCATCCAGAACAGCCCGGAGGCCCTGCAGAAGACGCAGGAGCTCCTCGAGACCGGCGGCTCGATCAGCACCGATCTCGCGAAGGCCTCACAGACCCTGGACCGCCCGACGCGCAAGCTCGACGACGGTCTCGCGCAGCTCGTGAAGTTCATGAACGACGCGACCCCGGTCATCCGCAACGACCTTCGTCCCTTCGCTCGCGACGTGCAGGAGCCCTTGAACGTGCTCAAGCCCGGCGTCGATGCCTTGGCTGACTCCGCCAAGAACGTCGGGACCGGCACCACCGTCCTGCGCCAGTTCTTCGACGGACTCTCCTACGACCCGCCCGGCGACGACAACCTGAGCGCGCTCACGCTCGCCGGCTACCTCGGTCACGCCGGAGCGTCTTTGACGAACATGCAGGATGCAGCGGGCGCGGTCACCCGAGCCTTGATCTACACCGACTGCGGCATCACGCGCTCGGGCAAGCTCCTGCGTAAGGAGAACCCGACCTCGCGTCTCGTGCTCGACCTCATCGGGACCACCCGCGATGCGACCGTACTCCCCAATGGGCAAACTGGCGCCCAGTTCTGTGCGGGCTGATCGATGAACCGTCAAGTTCCTACCCTGGGCAAGCTGCTCACGATGGTGATCTTCGCCCTCTCGTGCTTCGGCCTCACGCTCTTCATGTGGCTGCAGTTCGGCGGCGCCGTCCCGTTCAAGGCCGAGGGCTACCGCATCTCGACCACGTTCCCCGAGGCAACCCAGCTCTCCGTCGAGGCCGACATCCGCATCGCGGGTGTCGCCGTCGGCCGCGTGAAGCAGGTCACCCCGGGTACGGATGGTCGCTCCGTGGCCGTCCTCGAGGTGAAGCGCCGCTTCGCCCCGCTGCCCAAGGGCACGAAGGCGATCCTCCGCCAGAAGACCCTGCTCGGTGAGACCTACGTCTCCCTGACGCCGCCGAGCAAGCTGTCCGGCGCGCTGATTCCCGAAGGCGGTCGGATCCCGAACGCCGATGTCGGCAGCACCGTCGAGCTCGACGAGGTGTTCGCCACCTTCAACCCCGAGACCCGCAAGTACTTCCAGCAGTGGATGCAGGACGGCGGCGCTGGTCTCGACGGGAAGGGAACGAACGCCGGTAAGGCGCTCGTCGAACTCCAGTTGCTCGTCAAGAACCTCGGTGACGCCACGAAGGTGCTCAACGAAGAAGCGCCCAGCCTCCGCGCTGGTCTCCGTGACGGCACGACGGTTCTCAACGCTGCGACGTCCCAGCGCGGTGCGATCGAGAACGCCATCGAGCAGTCGAACCGTGTCTTCAAGCAGACGGCCGACCAGGACGCCGCGCTCACCGCGCTCGTCCAGAAGCTGCCCAAGCTCCTCACGGCCACGAAGACGGGAACGAAGGCCATCGAGAACTTCGCGACGGAGACCGGCCCCGCCGTGGACCGACTCCAGCCGACCGCCAAGGCGCTCGGCCCTGCGGCACGCTCGCTGGCCGACGTGGCGCCTGAGCTCAAGCAGCTCTTGGTTGGCGTCGAACGCGTGAACAAGGCTGCCGTCGACGGCATCCCGGCCACGGAGAAGACCCTCGAGGTCCTCCCGGTCATCCTCGATGGTCTCGATCCGTTCCTGAAGGAGCTCAACCCGATCGTCGAGTACGCGTCGCTGTACACCGATGAGCTCACCGGAGCGCTCGGCAACATCACGGCGGCGACGCAGGGACGTTCCCCGGTGGCAACCGAAGGGAATTACCGCAATGGCCGGAAGATGAACTTCATCCGCGGTGGCGTGACGATCCAGAACTCGAGCACCGCTGCATCTCCGAACCGCTTCTCGACCGATCAGGCCAACGCCTACCGTCGGCCGGGCTGGGCGAGCCAGATCGGCGCCGGGCTCGCGAAGTCCTTCAGCCTGCAGAGCTGCGGTCAGGCCGTCCCTCGCATCCCGGACACGGACAACGCCGCGCTCAACGAGCTCGAGTCGGTGCAGGCCGACACCAAGCCGTCGCCCGATACGTCTGCGATCGATGCGCTGCGGTACACGCTCTTCTCACCGTTCGGGTTCTACCCGGACTCGCCGACGAGCTCGACCCCGTCGCAGGTCCCCGCGCCGACCACGCCGCTGACCGCACCGGCTGCCTGCGACGTGCAGGCACCGTTCTCGCTCTCCGCCGGCAAGCTCACGACGTACCCGCAGCTGCCCGCGGCGCCGACGAGCACCGAGCGCAGCGTCACCGGGAACTAACCGATGATGGGACGCCTGCTGGCGCTCGCGACGCGGCTGCCGAGGCTCACCCTCGCGCTCCTCGTCGTCGTCGCGGTGGCAGGCGGCATCGTCGGCATGCTCGTCCCCGTCGACGGTCGCCTCGACCGTCTCGCGCCCAGCGGCAGCGCTGCGGCCCGGGCCGGGGAGGAGGAGCGCGAGAGCTTCGGCGGCGACACCGCGATCATCGTGGTGCGCGGCGACCTGGTCCGCACGATGCGCTCTGCCGACATCGTCCGGCTCATGGGCCTCGAAGGCTGCCTCGCGGGCGCCGTGCCCGAGAACGCCAAGGGCCCGTGCTCCGCCATCGCGAAGCTCAACGCCGTCAAGTCGGTCCAGGGCCCCGCGACCTACGTCACGACGGCGCGCGTTGAGATCGAGAACGCCGCGAAGGCCCGGATCGCGGGTATCTCCGAGGCGAGCGCAAAGGCGCAGACCGCCGCCGAGGCGGCGGCCAAGAAGAACGGGGCCTCGCAGGAGAACATCACCGCTGCAGGCGAGGCCGCGCGGAACGTGACCCGCATCAAGGGCCTGGCCGCACTCGCCGACTTCGCCAAGGCCCAGGGGTACGGCAGCAAGTTCACCGACGCCTCCCTCACCGACAAGGACTTCGTCTCGTCGATCCTCTTCGCGAAGGGGGAGGACCGCAAGCTCGGTCCGAAGCGCCGCATGGCGTGGCTGATCCCGAACCGCAACACCGCCCTCATCCAGGTGAACCTCGTGGGAGACCTCTCGGCCGGCAAGCGCAGCGAGGTGACGGATGCGCTCCTGACCGCCCTCAACAACAAGGCGTTCAAGCTCGTCGACTCGAAGGCCACCTACGAGTTCACCGGCCTGGCCCCGGCCACCCAGACCCTCTCTGACGCGATCCGTCGCTCGGCCCTGGCGCTCGGCGCCGCCGCGCTGATCGTGATGGCGCTCGTCCTGGGCTTCGCCCGTCGCCTGCGCCGCCGTCTCCTCCCGGTCCTCGTCGCCGGCACGGTCGTCGGCGCCGCGCTCGCTGCCCTCGCCGCGCCCTCGGGGGCGCTGTCGCTGGCGGTCGTGGTCGCGCTGCCCGTGCTCGTCGGGCTCGCCGTCGATCAGGCCGTGCAGGCCCAACTCCGTCTCGAGCGCCGCATGCATCCGGCGGCGCTGCGCACGCTCGTCGTCGCTGGCGCCGCGGCCTCGGCCAGCGCGCTCGCGCTGCTCGTGAGTCCGTTCGCCGTCGTCCGCACCGTCGGCATTGCGCTCGCCGGAGCAATCCTCGTGGCCATCGGGGTTGCCGCGGCCGCCTCGGCGGCGGCCATCAGCCTGCAGAACCGCCGCGGCGACGCCCCGCGAACGTCTCCGGTGGCTCGCGCCGCCCACGATGCCGACGCCCTGCTGGCCGGCAGCCGTCCGGTCAAGGCCTCCATCGCCGGTGGGCGCCGTCTCAGTGCCTTGGCGGCTCGCATGAAGCGTCGCCCCGCGGTGATCGTGCTCGCAATTGGGCTCGTGGTCGCGATCCTCGGCGCTGGCCTCGGTTCCTCCACCCGCGTGGAGACCGATCTCACCGCCCTCGTGCCGCAGGACAGCTCGGGCGCCAAGCAGCTCGAGCGCCTTCGCAAGGACGTCGGCACCGCGTCGACCGTCTCCCTCGTGGTGAAGACGAAGGCCGTGGGCGACCCTGACCTCTGGCGTTACCTCGTCGCCACCCAGCGCTCGGTGACGGCGGGTCGCAGCGGACGCTGCGACGGCGAGAACCTCTGCACGCCCCTGCCACTCGACGAACTCTTCGGCACGACCGCGACCGGCCCGCTGCCGACCGACGAGCAGGTCCGCGCGGTGCTCGGCGTCCTGCCCGAGCGCGTGAGCCGTAGCCTGATCGATCCGGACCGCGGCATCGTGGCCCTGCCCTTCGGCGTCGGGACGCTCGACGGTCCGAAGCAGCGCAAGCTCGTGGCGCAGCTCAACGGGCTGACGAAGGCCGCACCGGCCGGAGCCGAGGTCGCCGTGTCGGGTCTGCCGGCCGTCGTCGCCTCGAGCGCCGAGGCCCTCGAGTCGCCCGGACGTCGCGCGCTGCTCGCCCTGCTCGCCGTGTTGCTGCCCGGCCTCGTGCTCCTCGTCGCCCTGCGCTCGGTCCGGCGCACCGTCGTCGCGCTGGTGCCGCCGGCGTTCGCGCTGGGCTGGAGCGAGCTCGCCATGTGGATCCTCGGGGTGCCCCGCACACCGCTGACGGCCGCCCTCGGCGTGCTCGTCGCCGCCGTGGCCGTCGAGTTCAGCGTGCTCCTCTCCGAGCGCTATGCCGCGCTGCGGCGGGTCGGACTGCCACGTGAACAGGCCATTGCCTCGACGCTCCGCGAGACCGGCGGCGCCGTCGTGATCTCCGCCGGCGCCACGATCGCCGGCTTTGCGGTCCTCGGGCTGGCCTCCATCCCCGTCATCTCCCAGTTCGGCATCGCCACGGCCGTCGATCTGGCTCTCGTCCTCGTCGCACTCGTGGCCGTCGGCCCCGCGACCTGGGTCCTCGCTGACCGCGAGCCCGCCGCGGCACCGCCGCCGCGCTCCCGGGCCTACGCCACGAGCTGATCCGCATGGCTGGACGGCGCTGGGGAGGAACGAGGCCGGAGGCATCCGGCGACGGGCGGCAGCATCTGCGCCCGTCCGAGCGCAGCCGCGCCGACGTGC
>JAURVW010000393.1 GCA_030655275.1 Solirubrobacteraceae bacterium | reverse complement strand
TCACGTCGTGCACCAACACGTCGAACCCGTCGGTGATGGTCGCCGCCGGTCTCGTGGCCCGCAAGGCCCGCGCCCTCGGCCTCACCCGCAAGCCGTGGGTGAAGACGTCGCTGGCGCCGGGCTCGCTCGTGGTGACCGAGTACCTCGACAAGGCCAACCTGAGCGAGGATCTCGATGCGCTCGGGTTCAACCTCGTCGGCTACGGCTGCACCACCTGCATCGGCAACTCCGGCCCGCTGCCCGCCGAGGTCTCCGCGGCCGTGCAGGAGGCCGACCTCGCCGTCACCTCCGTGCTCTCGGGCAACCGCAACTTCGAGGGGCGCATCAACCCCGACGTGAAGATGAACTACCTCGCGTCGCCGCCGCTCGTGGTCGCCTACGCGATCGCCGGCACGATGGACGTCGACCTCGCCACCGGCGTGATCGCGACCGACAAGGACGGAGGCGACGTCTACCTCAAGGACATCTGGCCCACCGCCAAGGAGGTCGCCGACACCGTCGAGTCCGCGCTGCAGTCCAGCCACTTCACCGACTCCTACGGCAAGGTGTTCGACGGCGACGCCAACTGGCAGGGCCTCGAGGTCCCCACGGGCGACCGCTACGTCTGGGATGCCGACTCCACCTACGTGCGCCTCGCGCCGTACTTCGATGGCATGCCCGCCGAGCCGGAGGCCGTCACCGACATCCGGGGCGCGCGCGTGCTCGCCAAGCTCGGCGACTCCGTCACCACCGACCACATCTCGCCCGCCGGCGCCATCAAGAAGGGCGGGCCCGCCGGCCTGTACCTCGAGGAGCACGGCGTCCCGCAGGCCGAGTTCAACTCGTACGGCTCACGTCGCGGCAACCACGAGATCATGATCCGTGGCACGTTCGCCAACATCCGCCTGCGCAACCTCCTCGCGCCCGGCACCGAAGGCGGCGTCACCCGCGACCTCTCCGGCGACACGCCCGACGAGGTCGTCTCGATCTACGACGCGGCCCAGAGCTACATCGGCAAGGGCATCCCGACCGTCGTCCTCGGCGGCAAGGAGTACGGCTCCGGCTCCTCGCGCGACTGGGCGGCCAAGGGCACCAGCCTCCTCGGCGTCCGCTCCGTGATCTCCGAGTCGTTCGAGCGCATCCACCGCTCGAACCTCGTCGGCATGGGCGTCCTGCCGCTGCAGTTCCCCGTCGGTGAGTCCGCCGACTCCCTCGGCCTCACCGGCGAGGAGACCTTCGACATCACCGGCTTCGCCGAGTCGCTCAACGGCGGCGACCTGCCGAAGACGACGAAGGTCGTCGCGACGAAGCCCGACGGCACCGCCATCGAGTTCGACGCCGTGGTCAGGATCGACACCCCCAAAGAGGCGGACTACTTCCGCCATGGCGGCATCCTGCGGTACGTGCTGCGGCAGATCGCGGCTTCTTAGCGGGGGTCCGGCCGGGGCGGTGGGGTCCTCCC
>JAURVW010000386.1 GCA_030655275.1 Solirubrobacteraceae bacterium | reverse complement strand
GCTCGTGGGCGTGGGCGAGGGGGTCGAGGACCTCCGTCCGTTCGACGCCGAGGACTTCGCGAGCGCCCTGCTCAAGTAGGCGCCGGGCGGTCGCGCCCGGGCGCCGACCGCCTCGGCCGTGATGGGTACCCGGCCCCATCGGTGAGTGCCTTCGCGACCGATAGAGTCGGCCGCGGATGTCAATTCTCTTCTGGGTCCTCCTCGCCATCGGGCTGGCCGTCATCGAGATCGTCTCGACGACGTTCTTCCCGATCTTCTTCACGATCTCCGCGCTCCTGGCGCTCATCGCCTTCGTGGCCGACGCCAGCGCCGGCATCCAGTGGGCGATCTTCGGCATCGGCGGCCTGGCGCTGAGCGGCGCACTGCGCCCGCTTGCCAAGCGTCAGATGGACAAGGGCCCGTCGCTGCGCAGCGGCATCGAAGAACTCATCGGGCGAACGGGCGTCATCACCACCGCGGTCGAGAACCGTGGCGTCGGTGCGGTGTCCGTCGACGGCCAGATCTGGTCGGCACGTGGCGCCCATGGGGCGTCGGCCCCGATCGAGGTCGGCGCCGATGTCGAGATCCTGGAGGTGCGCGGGGCCACCCTGGTCGTGGCACCACGCGAGAAGCCGGTGGCCGTCGCCCCGAGCAGCACGGAGGTGCTCTGATGTACGTGGTCGGTCAATCGGAATCGGACGTGCCCGTCGGGCTCATCGTCTTCGCCCTGCTGGCGGTCTTCATCCTCTTCTTCCTGCTTCGCGCGGTGCGGATCGTTCCGCAGGCGCGCCGCGGGATCGTCGAGCGCCTCGGCAAGTACAGCCGCACGCTCGAGCCGGGCCTGGCGCTCGTGGTGCCCTTCATCGATCGCGTCCAGCCCCTCATCGACATGCGCGAGCAGGTCGTCACCTTTCCGCCGCAGCCGGTGATCACGGCCGACAACGTCACGGTCCAGATCGACACCGTCATCTACTTCACGGTCACCGATCCGAAGGCCGTCACCTACGAGATCGCCAACCCCCTGCAGGCCATCGAGCAGCTCACGATCACCACGCTGCGCAACGTGGTCGGTGGCCTGTCGCTCGAGGGCGCCCTCACCGGTCGCGACACCGTCAACGACGCGCTCCGCGCGGTCCTCGACCAGAAGACGGGCCTCTGGGGCATCCGTATCGCCACCGTCGAGATCAAGGCGATCGACCCGCCGACCTCCATCCAGGAGGCGATGGAGAAGCAGATGCGAGCCGAGCGCGACAAGCGCGCCACGATCCTCACCGCCGAGGGCTCGCGTGAATCGCAGATCCTCACCGCCGAGGGCGAGCGTCAGTCCAACATCCTGCGCGCCCAGGGTCAGCGGGAGGCTGCGATCCTCGCTGCCGAGGGCGAGCGCCAGTCGCGGATCCTCGAGGCCGAGGGTGAGGCGCAGGCCATCTCGAACGTCTTCGCGGCGATCCACACGGCCAACCCGGATCCGGCCCTGCTGGCTTACCAGTACCTGCAGATGCTGCCGAAGCTCGCCGAGGGCGACGCGAGCAAGATCTTCGTGATCCCGACCGAGTTCACCGAGGCGGCGAAGGGCCTCTCGGCCGCGCAGTTCCCGGGACTCGGCGGCACTGCGCCGCAGGGCACGGACCCGCTCGGCAAGGGCTGAGTCTCCCAAGGGGGCCGGATCGCCCGCGAGGGGTTAGATTTATCGGCAATGTTCGACGCGCTCTCTGAACGGCTCCAAGCCACCCTCGACGGGGTCCGCCAGCGCGGCACCCTGACCGAGGCCGACATCGACAGTGCGATGCGCGAGGTGCGCCTCGCGCTGCTCGAGGCCGACGTCAACCTCAAGGTCGTCCGGCAGTTCGTCGCGACGGTCAAGGAGCGCGCGCTCGGCGCGGAGATCATCGGGTCGCTGAATCCCGGTCAGCAGGTCATCGCGATCGTCCACGAGGAGCTCGTCGGACTGCTCGGCGGCGAGAGTGCCGAGCTCGCCTTCTCCGGCAAGCCGCCGACGGTCATCCTGCTCGCCGGCCTGCAGGGCTCGGGCAAGACGACCGCGGCCGCGAAGCTCGCGCATCTCCTCCAGGAGGAGCACGGCTCCTCCGTCGCCCTCGCGGCCTGCGACATCTACCGCCCGGCCGCCGTCGAGCAGCTCGTCACGATGGGTGAGCGCGCCGGGGCCACGGTCTACGAGCGCGGCACCGACGTCGACGCGGTCACGATCGCGCGCTGGGCGCTCGAGGAGGCGACGAAGGCCGGCAAGGACGTCCTGATCGACGACACCGCCGGTCGTCTCTCCATCGACGAGGCGCTCATGGAGGACCTCACGAACGTCCGCGCCGCCGTCTCGCCGGACAACATCCTCCTCGTCGTCGACGCGATGACCGGTCAGGACGCCGTCAACGTCGCCGAGAACTTCGGCGCCGCGGTCCCGCTCGACGGCGTCGTGATGACGAAGCTCGACGGCGACGCCCGCGGTGGCGCCGCGCTGTCGATCGCCTCGATCACCGGCAAGCCGGTCATGTTCGCCTCCGCGGGCGAGAAGATGACCGACTTCGACCTCTTCCACCCCGACCGCATGGCCCAGCGCCTGCTCGGCATGGGCGACGTGCTCTCGCTCATCGAGACGGCCTCCAAGCAGGTCGACGAGGACGACGCCCGTGAGATGGAGCGCAAGATGCGCAAGGGCGATCTCACGTTCGACGACTTCCTCAAGCAGATCAAGATGATGCGCAAGATGGGCTCGCTCTCGAGCCTGATGGGCATGATCCCGGGCGTCGGCAAGCAGCTCAAGAACGTCAACATCGAGGACAAGCAGGTCGACCGCCTCGAGGCGATCATCCTCTCGATGACGCCCCAGGAACGCCGCGATCCCAAGATCATCAACGGCTCCCGCAAGCGCCGCATCGCCGCCGGGTCGGGCACGACGATCCAGGAGGTCGGAAAGCTCATCAACCAGTTCGAGCAGATGCGCAAGGTGATGAAGCAGATGTCGCGCGGGAAGGGGCCCGACATGGCCTCCCTGATGAGTCAGATGGGCCGCCGCTGAGGCATCGTCCGAGGCGGCTGGGGGCGGGCGCACCGCAATCGTCGCCGAGGCCCTGTATTCTCCCCCGTCGCATGGTTCGACTTCGTCTCACCCGCATTGGCGGAAAGAAAAACCCCATCTGGCGCATCGTCGCCACCGATCAGCGCTCACCGCGCGATGGGCGGATCCTCGAGATCGTCGGCCGCTACAACGCTCAGACGGAGCCGTCGACCATCTCGGTCGACGAGGATCGCGTCAAGCACTGGCTCTCCGTCGGCGCCCAGCCGACGAACCAGGTCAAGAAGCTCCTGCGCCTGCAGGGCATCAAGGCCTAGCGGCCCCAACGCCTCTTCCGAGATGAGCGACGCCGCCGCAGCGCGAACGATGCTCGAGACGGTGGTTCGCCCACTCGTCGGGAATCCCGACGCCATCTCGATCTCCGAATCCGCCGGCGGCGACGAGGGCCCGGTCGTGCTCGAGCTCTCCCTGGATCCGGGCGACTACGGCCGCGTCATCGGACGCGGCGGTCGCACGGCGAACGCCGTTCGTCAGCTCGTGCGGGCAGCCGCCGTGCGTGACGGGCGTCGCGTGCTCGTCGACATCGTCCAGTGACGGACTTCAGCGCGCCGCCGGAGCGCATCTTCGCCGGCACCGTCGGAAAGGGTCACGGCCTCGACGGCTCGTTCTACGTGGTCTCCGCCGTGCCCGATCTCCTCGTGAAGGGCGCAGAGCTCTGGGTCGGCGCCGAGGCCGAGGTCCGCACGATCGACCGTCGCGCCGGCACCGACGAGAAGCCGATCGTCCGGTTGAGCGGATCCCGCTCCCGCAACGACGCCGACTCCTTTCGCGGGCTCACGCTCCAGGCGTCGAACGCCGGGGCTCCCGAGCTCGGTGAGGGCGAGTACTGGGCCCACCAGGTCGTCGGCTGCGTCGTGACCGCCAAAGTCGGTGGCCGCACGCTCGGCGAGGTCGTCGAAATGATGGCGTTGCCCTCGTGCGAGGTACTGGTGGTCCGGAAGGCCGCGGCCGCGGCCGCGCCGGAGCCGGACGCGGGGGAGGGCGGAGACGGCGCGCCCGCGAAGGAACGCCGCGACGACCTCCTCATCCCGATGGTCAAGGACGCGATCGTCGAGATCGATCCGGCCGGACGACGCATCGTCGTCGACGCCGAGTTCCTCGCCCTCGACGACGCCTGACCGCGCACGCGTCGGCCGCTCCCATCGGGCCGGTCGCCGACACCCCCGCACGCCGGCGACGCCGCGGCTGGCAGACTGACTCCCACTGATGCAGCTCGACGTCGTCACCCTCTTCCCCGACTCCCTCGACTGGTTCAAGGGGCAGCGCCACGTGCGCAACGCGATCGAGGCCGGCCACGAGGTCCGTGCCGTCGATCCGCGACCGCACACCACCCTCACCGGTCGTCAGGTCGACGACACGCCCTACGGCGGCGGCGCCGGGATGGTGCTGCGCATCGACGCGTACGAGGAGGGCCTGCGAGGGATCTACGGCATCGATCCGGTCGAGCTGGTGAAGACCCGCCGGGTGATCGCGCTCGTGCCGAACGGCCGGGTCCTCGACGACGTGCTCGTCGACGAGCTCGTGCAGGAGCCGGCCATCACGCTGCTCTGTGGCCGATACGAAGGATTCGACGAACGGATCCTCGACCACTTCGTGACCGATCGCGTGTCGCTGGGCCGGTACGTCCTGGCCGGCGGCGAGCTGGCGGCGATGGTGGTCGCGGACGCGATCGTGCGCAAGCTCCCGGGTGCCCTCGGGCACGCCGACTCCGCCGGCGAGGAGTCGTTCTCGGCGGAACTGGACGGCGATCCCGAGTACCCGCACTACACGCGCCCAGCCGATCACCGAGGCTGGGAAGTCCCGCCGATCCTGCTCTCCGGGGACCACGCGAAGGTGGCCCGATGGCGGCGCGAGCAGTCCCGACTCAGAGGTGAGTCGGCCCCCGGCGCGCGCCTCACGCGCCCAGCCGAGTAGACTCGCTCCCGAGCTTGCCGCCCAGCCCTGTGCCGGGTGGCCCCAAGCACGTCACGCGCGGCCGAGACCGTAGTGCCCGCCATCAGGCGGAAGCGCTACGATGGGCGACCCGCGCGTG
>JAURVW010000384.1 GCA_030655275.1 Solirubrobacteraceae bacterium | reverse complement strand
ACCAGCCAGCGCGGGCCCGCCGCCTCCCTCGGAGACGGCCGAGCGCGAGCGCCTCGACCCGGCCCGGGCCCACCGTGCATCGGCCCTCCAACCCACCAGGCCACCAGCCCGCTCCGGTGCCGCCGACCTCGTCGACTCCCGCCTTCAATCCAGCGAGGGCCCCGCTCGTCGCAGGTCCCGGCTTCCTGTCTTCCGAGCTCCGCTCTCTTGCCCTGTCGCGCCTCCGCACCTCCGCACCTCCGCACCTCCGCACCTCCGCGCCTCCGCACCTCCGCACCTCCGCACCTCCGCACCTCCGCACCTCCGCGCCTCCGCACCTCCGCGCGTCCGCACCTCCGCGCCCGTGCGCGCTAGCGCTGTTCCGTTATCCCGCCTCCCGTTCCGCCTTCCCCGTCCCGTCAAAGCTTTCACACCGTTTTCCGGCTCAGTGGATCGCCTGTTGTGTCGATAGGGGGACAAGCACGTTCGTTTTGTCCCGGCACGCCCTCCCGGCGCGCGACCTGGATGAACCGACGACCGATCCACCCGTCCCGCGTCCCCCACGCAAAAGAGCTGACTCATGGCATGGATGCCAACCGTCCGTCGAACCGCACTGATCGCCCTGACCGGCATCGCGACGCTCACCGTCGCGAGCACGGCCCAGGCCGGCTGCGCCGTGACCCCCACCAAGAAGGCGTTCGCAGCCTTCGGTGACTACGCCGACTACACCCTGGCGCCCGGCGCGAACTTCGAATCCGGATCATCTGGCTGGTCGCTCGGAGGCGCGTCGATCGTCGCCGGCAACGAGTCGTTCTTCGTCGGCTCGAAGTCCGACAGCAAGTCGCTCGCCATCTCGGCGACCGGTCGGGTCGTTTCGCCGAGCTTCTGCGTCGGCATCGAGCACCCGAACTTCCGCCTCGTCGCCCGCCGCACCACCGGCACCTGGGGCGTGCTCTACGTGAAGCTGCGCTCGACCGACTCCGGCGGACGCGTGAACGAGACCGTCGTCGGCTCGATCAACGGCACGGCGCTCGGCAAGTGGACCGTCAGCCAGTCCTACGGACTCTCCAGCGTGCTCGCCCTGTGGTCGAAGACCCAGTCGACCACCGCGCAGATCGTGCTCGACGCCGAGAAGTCCGGTGGCAACTGGCAGGTCGACGACATCTACATCGACCCGTACCGCCGCTCCTAGGCCGAGACCGGCACGACTTTCCGGGGTCTCCGCCTCGGAGACACAGACGACGGACCGTGGTCCACCCCGAGAGCGGTGGGGTGAGCCACGGTCCGTTCGCCGTTTCCGGGGGAGTCTCTACGAGACGGTCAGGACGGCGCTGCAGCCGTCATCCCGCTCTCCGGTCGGAAGTCGTGGACGAGGTCGGTGAAGGTCCGGTCCGGATCACCGACACCCTCCGCCGTCAGGATCGCCGCGAGCTCGGGATCGACGTGCTCGAACTCGTTGAACGTGCGCAGCACCAACGTCGCGATCACCCACGTGGTCGGAAGGAAGAGCGTGGTCGTCAGCGCGACGGCCGCCCAACTCTCACTTGTCGCGATCACGGCGATCAGGGCCGTCATCGCGAGCATGAAACCCACGATGGCGATGAAGATCCGCAGCAGGATCGCACTCGCCATCATCGAGGTGTGCGTGGCGTGGCGGTCGTGACTGTGATCCGGCCAGGACTCGGGCACCTGCACGGAGTCGCTGCCGATCACGGCACGAAGCTCCGCGGTGAGCATCTCGTTCGTTTCGTCCGACAAGCTCGGATCGTGCGACTCGACGCTACGGGTGACCATGATCTGCGGTGTCATCGAAGGTGCCTCCAGGAGACGGGCACCCACGGCTGCAGGTGCCATCTCCGAGCGTCCTCCTCTGGCCAGAGGCCGTGACGGTCAGCCCCGGTCAGACGACGGACGGGGCCATCACGCTCAGCGACCCTGGGCCCCGCCACCTCGCAGGTGGCGGGACCCAGTGCGGGCCGAAACGGCAGGCCTAGTTGACGTTCGCCGTCTTGTAGGACTGGACCTTGGCCGCCACGGTGCCGAGCGGGTTCGCACCGAGCGCCGCGGTGTAGCGCGTGTCCTGGTCGACGTAGCGCTTGACCCACGAGGTCGTGATCGCGGCGACGGTGTCGGACTTGCTGTTGGTGACGAAGTGGTCGGCGCCCTTGATCACGATCTTCGCGCGCGGGTTCGGGTCGGCGAGCGACGCGTAGAACGGGTTGGAGTGCAGGGCCATCGGGGCGATGATGTCGTTCTCGGCACCGACGATGAGGTTGGCCGTGTTGAGATCGCTGAAGTCGCCGGACGGGCTCCACGGAGCGAGACCGACCGCGGCGTCGATCTTCGGGTTCGTGCGAGCGGCCTCGAAGGTGGCACCGCCACCCATCGAATGCCCGATCACGCCGAGGCGCTCGGGATCGACGAGGTTCTTCACCGGGGACAGATCGGTGAGGTAGGCGAGCGCGAAGTTGAGCTGCTTGCCGCGCGTGTTCGGGAGGTCGATGAACGTGTTGTTGACGTTGATCGTCGCGACGACGAAGCCCTTGGAGGCCAGCTGCGGACCGAGCCACTTGATCGCCGACTCACCCTCGGTGAAGCCCGGGGCGATCGCGATCGCACCGAACGTCTCACCCGGAGCAGCATTGGACGGCGACCAGACGGTCGCGGCGCCGAAGCCGGGGGTGTCGTTGTTGGAGACCGCGGTCTGCTTGACCGAGTACGGGCCGGTGGCGCTGACGAGGTTAGCCGCGGTCGGAGCCGGGCCCTTGTCGTACGGGCCGGCGAGGGCCGTCGCCGGAACGGCAGCAGTGGCGAGCAGCGCGAGGGCGCTGACGAGGGACGTCTTCGGAGACACGAGAGACCTTTGGTTTCGGTGCTGCACGCGATGGACTTCGCGCGAGACGCAGCGGACGGGACAGGACGGCGCCTGCGCACCGCTCTGTGCGCGACGTTACAGGGCAAGGGCGGTCAGCGCCACCGAAATGAAGTGAAGTTCAATTCGAGTCCCGGACGTCGACGGGGACGGCGTCGTCGACCCTTTGGCCACCTGTCCAAATGCACGGCGCCGCCTCGCGCCTATGTTTGGCTCATGTCGGCTCAATGGGACGGTCTGCTCTTGGACATCGACGGCGTCCTGCACGTCGGCGATGAAGCGCTGCCGGGCGCCGTCGAAGCGATGCGCGCGCTGCAGGCGGCCAAGATCCCGATGCGCCTCGCGACCAACACCACCTCGCGCCCGCGCGCCGCGATCACCGACCGCCTCCAGCGACTCGGCTTCGACGTGGAGGAGACCGACATCCTCTCGCCCGCCCAGATGGCCGTGCGCCTGTGCCGCGAGCGCGGCTACGAACGCGTCGCCCTCATCACCGCGCACGCGCTCAAGCAGGACCTCGCCGAGCTCGAGGCCGTCGTCTCGCCCGGCTCCGCGGTCGACGCCGTGATCGTCGGCGACCTCGGTCCCGGCTTCTCCTACGGGGTGCTCAACGGCGCGTTCCGCTCGCTCCTGCGCGGCGCCGACCTCATCGCCCTGCAGCGCAACCGCTACTGGCGCCGCCCGGAGGGGCTCGCCCTCGACTGCGGCCCGTTCATCGCGGCGCTCGAATACGCCAGCGACCGCAAGGCGACGGTCGTCGGCAAGCCATCCGCGGACTACTTCCTCGCCGCCGTCGACGAGCTAGGGCTCGCCCCGGATCGCGTCGCGATGGTGGGCGACGACCTGGAAGCCGACATCGGCGGCGCGATCGACGCAGGCCTCGCCGGCGTGCTCGTGCAGACCGGCAAGTTCCGGGCCCACGAGCTCGAGGAGAGCAGCATCGAGCCGACCCTCCTCATCGAGTCGCTCGCCGACGTCCCGTCGCTCGTCGGACTCACCTCGCGGCGGTAGACGGCCGAGCGATCGAGGCGCCGGCCGCGGAGCCGGCGCCGCCCGGACGTCAGGCGCCCGCGGGCCCTGCGTCCGTCGGGTCGTCCTCACGCTTCGGCTTGCGCCGCGCGAGGAAGAAGCCGCCGATCAGCGCGACGAGCACGGCGAGCACGAGCGCCCACCAGGGGATGCCTCCGCCGCCCGTGTCGGGCTCGATGATCGTGCCCGGCTGGGCCAGGCTACCCCCGAGGGTGTCCTTGAGCTCGACCTCGGCCGTGAGCGTCTTGGGATCGCCGCAACCACTCGTCGACGCCTTCGCGCTGTACTTGCCGGCGGTGAGCGGTTTGGCCCACGACAACGGGTACGGGATCGTCTTGCCCGGCAGGATCGTGTCGAGCTGACGGCTCACGGTGCCGAGCACGACGTCGTCCTGGGAGAGCTCGACGGCCAGGTTCGGCCGACACAGCAGCTGGCCCGTGTTGGCGAGGTCGACCGTGACGGAGGGAATCTGGGTGCCGGGAAGGGCTTTGAGCGCGAGCCCCGTCGGCGCGAGCGCAGCCGCGGCCGGGCCCTCGACGGTGATCTGCACGGCGATCGCGACGCGCGTGATCTGCGTGATCGCGAACTGGCCCTTCGTCTTCTCCTGGTCGGCGAGCTGAAGCGCGACGCCGCCGACATGGTCGCCAGGGGTCGCGTCCTCGGGCACCTTCACGTCGAAGCCGACCTTCTTGTCCTGCTTGCCGGGCAGGCGCAGGACCTTCTTGCGAGGCGTGATCCAGAGCGACGCGTCCTTGCGGGGGTCGTCGATGTTGGAGTACACGGTGCCCGACGTGTTGCCGGTGAGGCCGTCGACGGAGTACACGCGCAGGCGCGCATCCTCCTTTGCCGAGGAGATCACGAGGAGCCGGCCCTTGTAGGTCTCGCCCGGCTTGAGCTTGAGCTTGAAGTACGTCTCCGGCGAGATCTCGTCGCCCTCGTCGAGCGCGCGCGCACTGAAGCCGCCGATCGTCGGAGACGACTCGGCGGCTTGCGCGGCTGCCGGGGCGAAGAGCCCCAGCAGCATCAGCAGTGCGAGGACCAGGGGGCGCAGCGCGCCCGCCCGGGCCAGCGGGCTACGGCCCACTGACGAGGGTGAAGGTCCAGGTGGACGTGTACGGGCTGCCTGCGCCGCCGGCCCACGTGG
>JAURVW010000383.1 GCA_030655275.1 Solirubrobacteraceae bacterium | reverse complement strand
TCGAGACCGACGGCCTCCTCGCCGCAAAGGGCAGCGGGGAGTCCGGCGGCGTGAGCGGCAAGACGTTCAAGAAGAACCTCGTGAAGAACTTCGTCTCGTGGGGCTACCTCACGAGCGGCGCCCAGCTCGGGCTCTGATCCGGCCGGCGACGCCGGCGCGGTCCGCGCCGGCGTCGGTGCCCGTCAGCCTGCTGCGCCGACCGCGTGGTCGTTCGCATCGGCCGCGGCCTCGACGCGGTCCCAGTCGACGCCTCGCACGTTGTGCATCGGGCAGTACTTGGGGCCGCACATCGAGCAGAACTCCGCCTGCTTGAAGTGGTCGTTCGGGAGGGTCTCGTCGTGCATGGCCTGCGCCGTCTGCGGGTCGAGTGAGCGGGCGAACTGCTCGCGCCAGTCGAAGGCGAACCGAGCCTCGCTGATGGCCCGGTCCTGCGCGTGGGCGGCGGCGTTGCCGCGCGCGAGGTCGGCCGCGTGGGCGGCGATCCGGTAGGCGATCAGGCCCTGCTTGACGTCCTCGGCGTTCGGCAGGCCGAGGTGCTCCTTCGGCGTGACGTAACACAGCATCGAGGTGCCATGCCAGCCCACGATCGCCGCGCCGATCGCGCTCGTGATGTGGTCGTAGCCGGGGGCGATGTCGGTCACGAGTGGCCCGAGCGTGTAGAACGGCGCCTCGCCGCAGAGCTCCTGCTGCAGGCGCACGTTCTCCTGGAGCCCATCGAGCGGGATGTGGCCCGGGCCCTCGACCATCACCTGTACGCCGGCGTCCCAGCAGCGCTTCGTGAGCTCGCCGAGGGTGCGGAGCTCGGCGAGCTGGGCGCGGTCGGTGGCGTCGGCGATCGAGCCGGGGCGCAGGCCGTCGCCCAGGGAGATCGTCACGTCGTGGGCGCGGCAGATCTCCAGCACGTCGTCGAAGCGGGTGTAGAGCGGGTTCTCCCGGGCGTGCTCGATCATCCACTTCGCGAGCACACCACCGCCTCGCGAGACGATGCCGGTCACCCGTTCGCGCACGAGCGGCAGGTGCCGGATCCGCACGCCGGCGTGGATCGTCATGTAGTCGACGCCCTCGCGCGCCTGCTGCTCGATCACCTCCAGCAGCCCGTCGCCGCTGAGGTCCTCGATGCGCTTCACCGACTCGAGCGCCTGGTAGATCGGCACGGTGCCGATCGGCACCGTCGACGCGTCGAGGATGGCGCGACGCGTCTCGGTGATGCGCTTGCCGGTGGAGAGGTCCATCACGGTGTCGGCGCCCCAGTGCAGCGAGTCGCGCAGCTTGCCGACCTCCTCGTTGGTACCCGAGGTGGTGGGTGAGGAGCCGATGTTCGCGTTGATCTTCACGCGCGACTTCAGGCCGATCGCCATCGGATCCAGCGCCGAGTGGGCGGGGTTGGCGGGGATCACCATCCGGCCGCGCGCCACCTCGTCGCGGATGGTCTCGGCCGGGAGGCCCTCGCGTTCGGCGACGCGCACCATCTCGGGCGTGACCTCGCCGGCGCGAGCCAGGGTCGACTGCGTCTCGCCGCGTGCGGCTGGCGTGCGGCCGTGCGCGTTGGTGCGCGGACCGTGCAGGTCGGGCCCGTCGGCGGGGCGATGGGCGTCGGTGGAGGGGATCGCCTCGCGGGTGCGGGCGGGGACGAGCGGCTGCTCGGACATGGTGCTCCCTTCGCTGGTATGAGCCAGATCAGGTTCGGCGGGTCGACAGCTCCTTGCGTCCTCTCAGTCCTCATGGACTCCCCGGCAGATGTGTAGGTGCGCCGATCGTCGCAGGCCCCGCGGCGGGGCCGGTGGGCGAGCCGGGTCAGACCAGTGGTGGTCGCCATCGCGGGCCGGCCCTATGTCTGCGACCACCTTTGGGCCTTCGGCCGACCGGGCTCGTCTCGTTCGCAGGCGCATTGGCCGTGGGTCGTCCGTCCGTTCCCGGTGACGGAAGCGGGCATGGACGTCCGATGGATGGTCATGCCGTTTTCCGACCGACTGCGTCCGCGCACGATCGTCCCCGCCCTCCTGCTCGCCGCGACCCTCACCTCGGTCTCCACCGCCGAAGCGAAGACGATCGTCGGCACCCCGGGTGGTGACCGCATCGTCGGCACGTCGGCGACCGGCGACGTGCTGTTCGGCGGCGGAGGCTCCGACACGCTCATCGGCGGCCCCGGTGACGACGCGATCTACGGCGTCCGCGGCGACAACCGCATCAGCGCGGGCGGCGGCGACAACTACATCGAGGGCGGCGCCGGCTCCGACCAGATCACCGCGGGCAACGGTTCCAACACGATCTACGGCAGCACCGGCCACGACACGATCTCGGCCGGCGACGGCGACAACTTCGTCGATGCGGGCGGCGCCCCCGACAAGGTCACGCTCGGCAACGGCAACAACGTGCTCCACACCGGTTCCGGCGGCGGCGAGTACGTCGTCGGCGACGGCAACAACACGATCTACACGCCCGGCTACGCGCACATCAAGGCCGGCAAGGGCGTCAACCACATCTGGCTCTCGACGATGGCGACGGTCGACTGCGGCGGCAACCCGGAGACCGTCCTGCACCTCAACCGCGCCGCCGATCCGACCGGCCGCTCCCTGCCGTTCAACCTGCGATCCGGACGCCTCAAGAACTGCGAGAAGGCCGAGTACTTCGACGGCCCGAAGCAGCAGCCCGCGAAGATCGTGCGCGGCTACGGCGCCTTCCACCTGACCGGCGGCGACGGCCGCGACAAGCTCTTCGGTGGCCACGGCGGCGGCGTCATCGAGGCTGGCGGCGGCGACAACATCGTCTGGGCCGACCACCTCCAGGACACCGGCGGCGCCCGGGCCCGCTCCAAGACGACGACGGTCACCGCCGGCAACGGCAACAACCTCATCTACGGCGGCCGCGGCACGAACATGATCAGCGTCGGCACCGGGGCGAACTTCATCCGCGGCGGCGCCTACGTGAACCGGATCCGCACCGGCGGCGGCGACAACATCGTCCGCCTCCAGGGCCACGGCCGCAACAGCATCACGTTCGTCGGCGGCTCGAACTACGTCGAGTCCTTTGCGAACACGAACAAGCCCGTGATCCGCTGCACCGCGGGCGCGAAGGCGATCATCATCTACGGCAACACCCGCCCGAAGACGAACTGCAAGACGGTGGCCCCGGCCCGCTCGGCGAAGGGCAAGCAGCTCCAGATCGTCGGGACGATGCCGGTGATGCCGTCCGATCTCGTCGTCGAGCAGCCGATCCTGCCGGGCACCGGCGGCTTCGGTGTCGTACGCCCCGTCCGCGGCTAAACACCGCAAGTCGACACACCACGCCGACTGCCGAAAGGCGCGCCGAACGCCGAACATTGAGCCGAACGTCGGGATTCACCCCCTCGCAGGGGTGGATCCCGACGTTCGGCCGTTCGGATCAGGGTTCGACGAGCCCGCGCCGGATCGCGTAGCGCGTGAGTTCGACGCGGTTGCGCATCCCCAGCTTCTCGAGCACGTTCGCGCGGTGGCGGTCGACGGTCTTCTTCGCGATCACGAGCACGGCGGCGATCTCCTCGCTCGTGTGGCCCTCGGCGATGAGCTTCACCACCTGCAGCTCGCGGGCGGTGAGCGGATCGGTCACGTCCAGGCCGGCATCGGCGGCGCGGTCGGCGCGGTCGAGGTAGTCGCGGATCAGGGCGGTGACCGCGGCCGGATAGAGGAACGGCTCGCCGCGCATCGTTGCCCGGCAGGCGTCGACGAGGTCGCGGTTCGCGCCCGACTTGAGCACGTAGCCGGAGGCCCCGGCCTTCAGCGCCTCGAAGAAGTACTGCTCGCTGTCGTGCATCGAGAGGATCAGCACCCGCAGATCCGGGCGGCGACGACGCAGCTCCGCGGCGGCCTGCAGACCCGTCATCTTCGGCATTGCCACGTCGAGGATCGCGAGATCGATGTCGTCGGCCAGGGCGCGCTCCATCGCGGCGGCGCCGTCGCCGACCTCGGCGACCACCGCGAGATCGGGTTCGCCGTCGAGCACCATGCGCAGCCCACTGCGCACCAGCTCGTGGTCGTCGGCAAGCAGGATGCGCGTCTTCAGCGGGGTCACGCGGCCCGCCGCCCGGCGCCCGGCGTACGGGTGGGATTCCGGCCGCCCTGCTCGTCAGCGTCGCCCCGGCCGCCCGGTTCGTCGACCTCGTCCCCGGCGTCCGGCTCATCGGCGTCGCCCGCGCCGCCCGCTCCGCTCGGCTCGCCCTGGTGCACGGGCACGTCGAGCTCGACCTCGGTCCCGACCCCCGGCTCCGAGCGCAGCGTCAGCGTCCCGCCGACGAGCATCGCCCGCTCACGCATGCCTGCCAGCCCGGAGGTCTCCTGGTGCAGCGCCTCGCCGGTCATGCCGAGGCCGTCGTCGCGCACCAGGAGCCGCACGCCGCGAGGACCCGGGGTGAGTTCGACGGCGACGACCGATGGCGCCGCGTGCCGGATCGCGTTCGTGAGCGACTCCTGGGCGACGCGGTAGACGACGAGCTCCGTCTCGGGCGACAGCTCGGGCTGCTGCCCACCGAGGCGCCGGTCGACGCGCACGCCGCTCTGCGCCCCGATGCGCGTGCAGAGCGTGATGAGGGCGTTCACGAGGCCGAGGTCGTCGAGGGCCTCGGGCCGCAGCTCGCGCGTGATGCGGCGCACGTCCTCCACGCCGTGCAGGGCGCTGCGCGCGATCGCGTCGAGGAGCTCGCGGCTCGCCGGTTCGGCCTGCTCGGCGGCGCGTTCGGCCTGGATCGTGATGGCCGTGAGGGTCTGCCCGAGTTGGTCGTGGAGCTCGCGGGCGATGCGTTGACGCTCGTCCTCCTGCGCGGCCAGGGCACGGCGCGCGCTCTCACGCCGCTCGCGTTCGAGCCGGTCGAGCATCGCGTTG
>JAURVW010000373.1 GCA_030655275.1 Solirubrobacteraceae bacterium | reverse complement strand
CCGAGACGACGACCGCGACGAGCAGCACGGCACTGGCCTGTCCACGCGTCATGCCCTGGGCGTCGACGAGGATCGGCGCGCCCCAGAGACCGGTGACGACGACGAACGGCGCCATCGCGGTGAGGTGCACCCAGAAGCCGTCGCGGGTGGTCGGACGGGCCCACGAGCGGCGTAGGCTCACGCGGATCGGATCGTGCTCGTGGCGGGCCGGCGCGACCTGGCCGGGCGGACGCTCACGGAGGAACAGGAAGAGCGCCAGGGCGAGGCCGAGCGTGAGGATCGAGGAGCCCAGGAACGTCGCCGACCAGCCGGGGCCGCCGAGTGAGGCGTTGAGCGGAACCGTGCCGACGACCTGACCGAGCGCGCCGATGGTGGCCGTCGCGGCGGTCATCGATGCGAAGCGCTCGCGCGGGAACCAGTGCGCGGCGATCCGCAGCACGTTGAGGAAGATGAAGGCGTCGCCCGCGCCGACCATCGCCCGGCCCACGAGCGACAGCGGCAGCGCCGTGCTGAAGGCGAAGATCGCCTCGCCCGCGGCGATGACGACGAGGCCGATCGCCAGGCCGCGACGAGGGCCGATGCGGTCGGAGATGAGTCCCGCCGGCACCTGCATCGAGAGGTAGGCCGTGAGTCCGACGACCGACAGCGCCGCGATCGAGCCCGCGCCGACGGCCAGGCGATCCTCGGCGTCGAGGGCCGCCACACCCAGCGCCATGCGGTGGAAGATCGCGAGGAGGTAGCCGACCGCCGCGATGCCCCAGGCGAACCAGGCCGCGCGTGACGGCTTGCCGGTCGACGGCGACGTCGCCGCGGAGAGCGACGGGTCGACCTCGGGCTGCGAGGCGGCTGAGGAACTTGGATGCATCTTGCATGCATGTTGCCCACCAGTTGCATCTTTGTCAACCACCGGCCATGATCGAGGCGTGGCCCACCCCTCCAACGACCCGCCGTCCGAGTCCTCGCAGCGCCCCGAGGCGAGCGGCGTCGCGGTGACGGGCGTGCCTGCCGGCTCATCGATTCCGGCGGGCTCCGCAGCACCGCCCGAGCCGCCTCGTACGGCCGTCGAGCGCGTGCGCGAGTACGTGCGCGAGCGCGTGTTTTCGGGCGAGTACGCCGACGGCACCATGCTCAGCGAAGGGCAGATCGCCGGCCAGCTCGGCGTGAGCCGCACGCCCGTCCGCGAGGCGTTCGTCCAGCTCGAGACGCAGGGCTTCCTGCGTCTCTACCCCAAGCGCGGCGCGCTCGTGGTGCCCGTGTCGCGGGAGGACGTCGCCGCCGTGATGGACACCCGCTGGGTGATCGAGCGCCACGGCGTCGAGCAGGCGGTCGCCCATCCGGACCCGTCGGTCGTCGCCCGGATGCGCGCGATCTGCGACCGCCAGCAGGCCCTCCTCGAGGTCGGCGACTACAACGCCTTCTCCGACGTCGACCGCGAGCTGCACCGCGTGCTCGTCGTCGCGACCGGAAACCCGATCCTCATCGACCTCTACGACTCGCTGCGCGATCGCCAGCGCCGCATGGTGCGAGGTGCCATCACCGACGACGCCTCGACCGCCACCACCGTCCTGGCCGAGCACCGCGAGCTCGTCGCCCTCCTCGAGGCGGGCAAGGGCGGCAAGGCGCTGCGCCTCCTCGAGGCGCACCTCGACCGCACCCGGCTCTCGCCGGCGTTGCTCGACGCCGGCCGCTGAGCGCGGCTGGCGAACTCGGCCGGGCGGCTCGGCCGCCGAAGGTGGTCGCAAACCAAGGGCAGCCCCACGACTGCGACCACCTTCAGCGCCCGCGCGTCGAGGTGGGTCGACTCAGGTGCTCCGTGCGGGACCGCCGCGGACGACGCCCGGCACGGCGTAACAGAGCAGCTGGAACGGCACGAGAGCCGGTATGTACTCGTAGGCCCGGCCGAGCGCGTCCTGGGCGCCGAGGTAGGCGACCGCAGCGCAACCAGCCGCGATCAGCGCGATCCAAAGCAGGTGGATCGCCGTCGCGATGGACGTCCCGCCTTCCATACGGTCCGAAGCGGCCGAACTGGAGCGCTCGATCCCACCTGGCTCGCCGTCCGAGCCCCGGGCGAGACGGGCAAGCCAACGCAGCGGGCGCGCGTCGATGCCTTGGAGGATCAGGACCAGCCCGAGCATCAGACCGATCGCGGCAGCGGGGAGCGCCCACGCCAGGCCGACGGTCGCTGCCGCCGTGAGGATCAGGAACTCGACGCCTCGTTGCAGCCGTGGACGTCTCACGACGCGAACGCTAGACACGGCGCCCGCAGCAGCAGCGGCCGATGCTGGTCAGCTGCCCGTCAACCCAACAGCGGCTCCGTGCTGTCGAGTCGTCGTCCACCCGCGCTGCCCAGTCCGGTGGCCTGCGTCCGTCAGTCGCCTGCGCCGATCAGGCGTCTGCGAGTCGCTCGGGATGCGAGTAGACCGTCAGACGCCCGTTGCGGACGAACGCGGCCAGGGTGACGCCCAGGCGGTCGGCCGTCTCGACCGCGAGGCTCGACGGGGCCGACACCGCGGCGATCACGGGGATGCCGGCAACCGCGGCCTTGTGGACGAGTTCGAACGACACGCGCCCCGAGAGGACGGCGATCGTGGGCGGCGCCGCGAGGACCTTCGTCGCCTCCGCGCCAGCGGAGCTCGAACCAACGCCGTCGGTGGGCGCACGACCCGACGCAACAGCGGAGCTCGAACCAACGCCGTCGGTGGGAACACGACTCAACGCGCCGGCGAGAAGACGCTCGCCGATGACCTTGTCGAGGGCGTTGTGGCGACCGACGTCCTCGTGCACCGCGAGCCGCCGGCCCGCGAGGTCGAAGAGGCCTGCGGCGTGCAGTCCGCCGGTCTCCTCGAACACGGGCTGGTCCTCGCGGAGGCGATCGGGGAGCGAGGCGAGCAGGGCCGGGTCGACCCGAACGTCGCCCGCGAGCGGCGGGGTCCAGTCGCAGAGGTCGTCGATCGTCGCGGTGCCGCAGACGCCGCAGCTGGCGGTCGACCCGATCGCCCGCGGTGCCAGCTCGCGCCGGGGCGCGCCGCGAAGGTCGACGGTCACGACGTTGTAGCACTGCTCCTCAAGATCGGTGCAGTAGCGAATGCTCGCGAGGTCGGCTGCGTGCGCGATCACGCCCTCGGCGTGCAGCAGGCCCGCGGCCAGCGCGAAGTCCTGGCCGGGGGTGCGCATGGTCGAGGTCGTCGCCACCACCTCGCCGCCGGGCACCGCCACGCGGATCTCGAGCGGTTCCTCGCCCGCGACACGCTCGCTTCGGCGCCGCCGGGCGCCGGTGGCATCGATCACCACCGCCGGAACGCGCGCGACGCGATGCCTGGTGGAGCTCGTCGCCATCCCCGTCCACGCTAGTTCCGCGGGTCGCGCTCAACCACCCGGGCGCCGGCACGGCGTCCAAACACGCCAAGAGATCTTGCCGGCGACGGGGACGTGGGCTCCGTTCGCCACGCATACCGTCGCGAACG
>JAURVW010000366.1 GCA_030655275.1 Solirubrobacteraceae bacterium | reverse complement strand
CCCCGCCGCGGCCGAGCTGACCGCGCTCGCGGGTGCCCACGGCAGCGGCCCGACCGCACCCCTCGTCGACGCCATCGAGCACGTGGCCGCGCGCGCCCGCAGCGAGCGCTCCCAGCTCGGTCGCGTCACCCGCCGGCTCGGCGTGCCGCCGGTGCGGGCCTACGAACGCCCGGGCGACGCCGTCGGCTCGATCGCCGAGGCCTTCCACGCCGAGCCCGACCTCGATGGGCTGGAGGCCGAACCGACGCCGTCGGAGCGCCGACTGGCCGATCGCCGTCGCGGCGACCGTCGATCCGCCGAAGCCTCCGAGGAGCGCCGATGACCGCCGCCGCACTGTGGCCCGTCCTGCGGTCGGCCGACCTCCTCGTGGTCTGCGGCGCCGGCGGGGTCGGCAAGACCACCGTCTCCGCCGCACTCGGCCTCGCCCTGGCCCGCGAAGGGCGCCGGGTGCTCGTCCTCACCGTTGATCCCGCCCGACGACTCGCCGAGGCGCTGGGTCACGACCTCGGCCCCGAACCGACGCTCGTCCAGCTCCCCGGCGAGCCCGAGATGAGCGCGGCGATGCTCGATCCCGCCACGAGCTTCGCGAGGGTCGTCGATGAGCTACGGGTCGACGAAGCCGATCGCCGTCGACTCCGCGAGAGCCGGATCACGCGCGAACTCACCGGTGGCGACGCCGGCATGCAGGAGCTCATGGCGATCGTCGAGCTCGAGCGGTTCAGTTCCGACGACCGCTACGACGTGATCGTGCTCGACACGCCCCCCGCGCTTCACGCGCTCGATCTCCTCGACGGGCCGCAGCGCATCGTCGGTCTGCTCTCCGGACGCACCGTGAAGGCGATCGGACGCGCGAGCGGCATCGCCGGCCGGTTCGGCAAGCTCCCCGGCCCGGGCCGGGCCCTTGGCAAGCTGTGGGGTGCCGACCTCCTCACCGAGATCGCGACCTTCCTCGACGCGGCGGCCCCGTTCGGGCGCGCGCTGGGCGAGCACCTCGATCACGCCGAGGCCCTCCTACGCTCACCGCAGGCGGCGTTCACGCTCGTCGCGGCTCCCGCCGATGCGCCCCTGCGCGCCGCCGTCGAACTCGCGACGGAGCTCGCCCACCGCGATCATCCCGTGGCCGGCACGATCGTGAACCGTCGCCGGGCACCCCTCGACGAGCGCGTCGACGCCCACGCCCTCTCGACGCTCGCCACGACGCTGACGGCGGAAGGCGCCGCCAGATCGGCGGCGATCGCCGGGCATGTGGCCCACCTGATCTCCCACGAGGAAGCGCTCCTCGACGCCGCGGCGCTCCCGGGGCCGCAGCTGGCGCTCGCCGAACGACCGGCGCAGGAGAAGCCGGGCGAAGTGCTCTCGGCGCTCGCCACCGGCCTCGCGACCGGCTGAGCGTTCTACCGCAGTGAGTTCGGGCCTTCGCTCAGGGAGCGGATGAAGGCCTCTTCGAAGCTCTCGCCGGTCGACGTGACCTCTCGGTCGGCCGGAGCCGGGCGGCCGGCCTGCAGCGGCGGCTCGAGCGGCTGCGGCGCGTGGGGTCGGTTGGCCTGCGACCCGTAGCCG
>JAURVW010000355.1 GCA_030655275.1 Solirubrobacteraceae bacterium | reverse complement strand
CCTCTCGCAGCCCCACCACCCCGAGCCCCAAATGCAAGAGATGAAGTTGAATTCGCCAGCCCCGCACCGTACGTTATTCTTCACCTGCAGCGATCTAGCTTCGGTCTTAACGCTGCAGGAGTCGCAGAGAAGATCCGTACCCCGACCGATGTACCACTTCGAATCAACTTGCCCGTTACACGCATGCAACAGATCAGCAGTCCTGTTTCGTATGATCTGATTGCAGTGGTGGTTCACAGCGGTCCATCCGTTGAAGCCGGGCACTACTACTCCTTTGTGAGTGAGTTGCCGAGCGCTGCTGCTTCCGCTGTGAGGCCGCCCGGTGTAGCAGCTGCACCTGAAGGGAGTGATGAGGAGTTGTCTAGGGCGGCGGAACAAATCTGGTATTTGTGTGACGACAATTTGGTCTCGGACCACTGCACTACTGCATCCCCTCACAGAACAGTTGCCGGTATTCATTTCCTAAATGTGGGACGCCCGGGACATCCAGAGGGTACACCCTACCTGTACTTTTATCAGCGATCCAACTTACCTCGTCGGCCACTGCCTCCTCCATTGGGGCATCAACAGGCACCCGAAGACGACGATTATGTTGGACCCCCGCCAGAAGCAGTTCCAGCTATCCAAGAGACATACCTTGGAAAGCAATTCACCAAACGGCAGTCGCATTCGCCCTAGAAAGCTCAAACCGGGGGCGATTTTTTGACAAAGGCAACAACGAACCGGTTCATGGCAAGATCAAAGAGAGAGATTCTAGGTGATAGTGTGTGTGTGTTTTTTGTTTTTTTTTAATGTGTGTGTGCTTCTTTTCCCCCTTCCACCTTTCCGTTTCCCTGTGTTTGGTTTTTGTTTCTTCTCTCCGTTTTTTCCCCCAGTTGAGTACCTAACCATCATTTAGTTCGGTCTTGGTCTCCTATTTCCTTTCGGGCTTACTTCTAGTGGCCTCTTAGTATCTCTAGCATCTACGCGTACGACGAATGGACGATTGATAATGTTTTTTACCGTCTTTCATATCTTTGAGCTGCCCTCTTCTGAGCAGGCAATGTGGATATGGAAACAGGAACCCCTTTTCTCTTCCCTCTTTATTCGCTTGTGCATCTCAAAGGAACAACAACAACAACCGAAAAGGCACACAAAAAACTCGCAGCTCAGGAAACACCAAAAGAAAGGGAAATGTCAAACAGGTATGCAGAAGAGCCTCACACGCAACCAGCAACGAGGATTTCCCTTGAAGAAAGTCGTTGGAACATGCCAGTTCGAGCCCCTTGCTATCTTGTCCTCTTTGAATCGGTATTTCAGGATTGCGAGATGCGTCATGCATACAAAATGTGGATCGTTGATGGTAAGACTGTGCGACAAATCGCCGCCGAATTGGGTAAGTCTCTCCGGG
>JAURVW010000440.1 GCA_030655275.1 Solirubrobacteraceae bacterium | reverse complement strand
GAGGGAGAAAAGGGGCACGTGGGGGGTAATTTTTCGCCGGAAATTCGTGTTTTTGAAGCGGATTTCCTCGGCGCCGACCCCCCAAAAATCCGCAAAACGGCATTTTTGAAGCGGTTTTCCTCTGCAAAACCCTCCTCGGACCCCCCCGGACCTCGGACACCCCCACGTGCCCCATTTCTCCCAAAGAGGGAGAAAAGGGGCACGTGGGGGGTGAGTTTTTTGCCCTCGAATTTTGTTATGACCATCGGTTTTGAAGCGTTTTTACTTGTAAAAACACTTCCGACCTCTCGAACTCGACACTCCCTGAAATTTTGACCCCCGTTTTTTGAAGCGTTTACCTCTGAACAACAAATCCGTACTCTCGCAACTGTCGTTTTTTCCCAAGTTTTGCCTCTTCAAATAAACTTTTTCCTCGTTGACTTAATTGACCTTATCGACTTAATCCTTCGTTTTTCATGCTCACTCCGAAATTTTCGACCATTATACGTTAGCAATTCCTAAAACTCTTTAATTTATGAATTAATCACTCGTTTTTTTCCCTTCCCAAGTTACTCCGGTCGATCTTATTCTCTCCCCCCCCCTTCTATGTTATAGTCATTTAATTAACGATCACTTTTGTTTTCTTAGGAAAACCGCTGAAAGCCTTTTTGTTTCACGTTCGTCGGAAAAACTTTACTTTTTAGGTTGTAAGAATTTGAAATTTAGACGCTTCGCCTCTCGTTTTTTCCCACGCTGATTATTTAACACATATATTTTAACATGCTCTTTGGTTCTTTTGACATTCAACAAAGTTAATATGTCGAGACCGATTGCGGAAACCGCTTCGCCTTTTGCAGAACCGATTTCCACATTGATTTAACACAACATTTCAACTGTGTTTAAACTTTAATTTCTTGTGAGCAACTTTTTCGTACATGAAACCACTTTACTTTATGTTTAATCATGCCAACAAATAATTAAATAATTTACGTTACAAGATACTTCATGTAGAACCCACACTTTTGGCTTTTGCCTGGACTAAAAGCCCCTCGTTGTTATTTGAACAACGGACAAACAAATTATTTAGTTCACTATATCAATCTTTGAAATCCAGTTTCGTTCTCACACGTTAATTTTTAAACACAATCCCTGTTACTATATGCGTCAAAGACACTTTTATGCGGAAACCGCACATTCGGCTTTTGCCAGGATTTGGATCCCTCGTTGATTTTACATCACAACGGCACTAAAGAATTAGTTTACTATAAACACGTTCTATCTACATAATTATTCAATTTTTCCTTCCGTTACTTGCAGCCCGTCCTGCTCTTCTTTGCAATTCGCTGTTTTAGCCATATTTTGGGAGCGTTTTTGCTTTACAAAATCGGTTTTGAATGTAACGTCAATTTTGTGATTTTAACCACCCCCGGAATGTTTACCCGTCCTTATCTTTCCTTAAAGCATTCGCACTTTTGGGGGCCTTTTTGCCTGTTTTTGTGTTTTTGGACCCCCCCGGAAATGTGTAGCCCGTCCTTATCTTTCCTTAAAGAATTCACGTTTTTGGACCCCTTTTTGGTCCTTTTTTGTCAAACTAAATCATTTTTTGAATAATTTAGGGTCGTTTGTGGTTTTTACCCCCCCCGGGAATGTGTAGCCCGTCCTTCTCTTTCCTTTAAGAATTCGCACTGTTGTGGCTTTTTGACTTATTTTTGTTTTTGGACCC
>JAURVW010000342.1 GCA_030655275.1 Solirubrobacteraceae bacterium | reverse complement strand
ACGAGATCGCTGTCCGTGGTGGCCACGAAGTCGTCGAGGACGGCCCGGCCGCGAGCCTCGTCCCCACCCGTCAGTAGATCGAGGGCGCCGAGATCGATCACCGTCTCCCGTCGTTCGGGTTCGTGTGCCATCTCCCAGGGCAGGGTCGGCAGCCATTGGCGCAGCTTGCCGGCGAGGAACGGGACGGTCGTGGGCTTCGACATGAAGTCGTCCATGCCCACGGCGCGGGTCCGCTCGGGTTCGCCCTGCATCACGTTCGCGCTCAGCGCGATCACGGGCGTGCGGGCCCGGCCCTGCCGTCGTTCGTGGCGGCGGATCGCCTGCGCGAGCTCGTAGCCGTCCATCCGCGGCATGTTGAGATCGGTGAGGACGAGCCCGTACCGGCCGGAGACGAAGCGCTCGAAGGCCTCCTCCCCGTCCTCTGCCACGTCCACGTGGAAGCCCACGAGGCCGAGTTGCTGCACGATCACCGCGCGGTTGACCGGGTGGTCCTCCGCGAGCAGGATCATGCTCCCCTCGGACTCCGCGACCGGCCGGGTCGGTTTCACGCGACCCTCCGTGAACTGCGAGGTGAACGACGAGGGCCGCAGGTCGATGTCGGCCGGATCGCCGACCGCCAGCGGCATGACGAACCGCATCGTGGTCCCGGCGCCCGGGGTGCTCTCCATGGTCACGTCGCCGCCCATGAGGTTCGCGAGTCGACGGCAGATCACGAGCCCCAGGCCGGTGCCGCCGAACTGACGGGTGGTGGAGGCATCGGCCTGGCCGAACGCCTCGAACAGCCGCGCCTGCTGCTCGGCCGTGACGCCGATCCCGGAGTCGACGACGGTGACGACGACCCGGTCCACCCGGCCGCGCACACGGCTGCCGGCGCCGCCGTCCTCGAGCCGGGCCTGGACCTCGATGCCGCCGACGTCGGTGAACTTCACGGCGTTGGAGATCAGGTTCGTGACGATCTGCCGTACGCGCAACGTGTCGCCGACGTACGCGGAGGCGAGGCGCTCGTCGACCTCCCACGTGAGCAGCAGCCCCTTCGTGGAGGCCGCGTGCACGAACGTGTCGGAGGCGTCGGCCACGAGGCCGCGTAGGTCGAAGGTGCTGAGCGACAGCTCGAGCTTCTCCGCCTCGATCTTCGAGAAGTCGAGCACGTCGCCGATGATCTGCAGCAGCGACTGCGCCGAGCTCTCGGCCGTCGCGACCATGCTGCGCTGGTGTCGCGTGAGATCGGCGTGGGCGAGCACCTCGAGCATGCCGGTGACGCCGATCATCGGGGTCCGTAGCTCGTGGGTCATCGCGGCGAGGAAGGTCGACTTCGCACGGCTGGCCTGCTCGGCCGTCTCCCGCGCCTCGACCGCATCGTGCTCGGCCTGGCGGCGGGCGGCGATGTCGGTCTCCACGGCCGCGGCCATCTCGTTGAACGCGGCGGCGAGCTGCTCGAGGTCGGAGACGGCCTCGATCTCGACGCGCTCGTCGTAGCCGCCGGTGGCCATGCGGCGCGTCGAACCCAGGAGCTGGGCGAGCGGCCGCAGGGCCACGCGGGAGAGCAGGATCATCGCGAGCAGCCCGACCACGGCGATCATCACGACGATCGCGATCAGCGCGACCGTGAGGCGGCGGTTGCTGGCGGCGGCATCCTGGACCGCGCGCTGCGTGCGCGCATCGACGGCCTGCGTGAACGACCGGATCGCGCGCATGATCCGGCCCTTCTCCACGAGATACCTCTGGTCGACGAGCCGCGCGTACTCGGGCGCGACCTCGCGCGGATAGGTGGGGCCGACGCCCCGGGCGATGCGCGGCGCGACCTTGCGCATCACGTCGAGCTCGCGGCGGGCGAGCACGTTCGAGGTGTCGAGCGCCGTGGAGAGGGCCTCGAACTCGCCGGTCGCGAACTGCTCGGCCCGCATCTGCGCGATGAGCGACTGCGGTCTGCCATAGCTCACGAAGCCCTTACCATTGGCCAGGACGCGGTCCCAGAAGGAGCTGTCGTACTGGAGTGGCCGGGGCGCGCCACCGCGGCGCACGGCGAGGATCTCGTCGTAGTAGGCCCGGTAGCGCGGCTCACCCGTGGAGACGTACAGCCGCACCATGTTGGTGAGGTCGTTCGCGCTCTGACGGAGTCCGTCGGCGCTCAGGAACGACGCGGCGCGGCGGTTCTCTGCATGGGTCTGTGCGCGCGACGCGAGCAGCTGCATCGAGGCGACGAGGAAGAGGCCGGCGACGAGCACGCCGAGCAGCCCGAGCAGGCTGCCGAGCAGTCGGCGCAAGGTCCAGCGACGGATGCTCATCCGCGCCCCTCCGAGGCGACGGGCGGCGCCGTCCAGCCCTCGGCGACCCGCGCGAGGTCCTCCGCCGGGATCGACGGCGCGAGAAAGGCGCCGTGCGCGAAGGAGCAGCCCACCTGCAGCAGCAGGTCGAACTCGGCGGAGGTCTCGCAGGCGCCGATCATCGGCACGCCGAGCACGCGCGCGGCCTCCACGGCGGGCCCGAGTGCGGAGGCGTCGCCCGAGGCGGCGGCGTCGGCGATCAGTTCCGACGGAAGCTGCACGTGCGTGAGCGGGAGACGGGCGAGTGCCCCGGTTTCGAAGCCGTCGATGCCGAGGCCGTAGCCCTTCACGCGGAGCCGGGCGAGCACGTCGAGCATCGCCGGGCCGCCCTCGGTGCCCAGGGCCGCGGCACCGGCGACAAGCACGACCCGGTCGCGCAGGATGGCGGCGAGGCCGTCGGCGAGCGACACGTCGGTCAGCAGCTCCGGGGCGAGGTCGACGTAGGTCTCCAGAACGAGGTCGCGCACGCCGTCGCGGGCCCGGCGCAGCAGGTGTTCGACGAGCGGGCGGGCGAGGCCGGCGCCGGCGGCCGACGCGGCGAAGGCCCCGCCGTCGGGGAGGTCGACGACGGCCCGCACGCCGGCCACCCGGCCGACGGTCAGGTCGATCACCGGGGC
>JAURVW010000329.1 GCA_030655275.1 Solirubrobacteraceae bacterium | reverse complement strand
CGGCTCATGCGCGAGCGCGTCGTCGCCGAGGTCGAGGCGACGATCCCGGGCCTCTGCGGCGATCGCCGCCTCGCGCACCAGCCGATCGAGTTCGAGCTCCCGTTCGGCACCCGTCAGCTCGAGGACGACGACACCCCCGAGGCCGGCGTCGGCGCGGGAGACGACGAGGAGGCCGACGACACCCGTCCGCCGGTCGTCGTCGAGCGCGCCGGGGAACGTCTCACCCTGGCCGGCCGGATCGACCGCCTCGACCACGACCCGCACACCGGCGAGCTCGTCATCGTCGACTACAAGGGTGCGAACGTCGACCCGTTCAAGGGCGCGGGGTGGCTCGAGGGGCGCGAGCTGCAGGCCGGCCTCTACGCGCTCGCCGCCGAGGAGCTCGTCGGCGGCGGCACGAAGACCGTCGCTTCGCTCTACCAGCCCGTTCCGGGGCCGGCAAGCCAACCGCCTCGCGGTGCGACGTCGACCGACCTGGAGGGCCGGGGTGGCGTGCTGCGCAACGACCGTCTCGCGCCGGACGTGTGGGACGAGCTGCTCGACGCCCTCGTGCGGCTCGCCGCCGACGCCCAGCGCGGTATCGACGACGGCGTGATCACCCCCGAGCCGCAGCGCTGCACCGCCGGCGGCTGCCGTTTCCCGTGGCTGTGTCGCGGAGGCCAGGCGTGAGTTACCAGGAGGAGAGCCTCGCGCCGCCGCCGACGCTGTACGCCCCGGCGCGGGAGCAGCCGGCGTTCCGCCCGTCGGCCGAGCAGCAGGCGATCCGCGACCGCGGCCACGCCTCCAACGTGCTCGTCGCGGCGGCCGGCAGTGGCAAGACGCGCGTCCTCACCTGGCTCTACACGGATGCCCACCTCGAGCACGGCATCCCGCTCGAGCGGCTCCTGGCGATCACCTTCACCGACAAGGCCGCGGGGGAGCTGCGCCACCGCATCGGGATCGACCTGGCGAAGGCATCCCTGACGGGCACCGTCGACCTCGCCGATGCCTGGATCGGCACGTTCCACGGCATCTGTGCGCGGATCCTGCGCGAATTCGCGCACCGCCGCAGCCTCGACCCGGCCTTTGGCGTGATCGAGGAGCTCCAGTCGCTCGAGCTGCAGGCGCAGGCCTGGGACGAGGCCGTCGAAGGCCTCCTGCGTGAGCACGGTGGCGACGCGGCCTCGCTCATCGCGCAGGTGGGCGACCGCATGCTGCGCGCCGCGATCATCGAGTGGTGGACCGCCCGCCGCAGCTCGGGTGAGGTGCATCCCGAGCTGCCGACCCCGCAGACGGGCACCGAGGTCGTCGCGGAAGCCGCGAAGGCCTACCGGCGGGCCATCGACCGGTACGCGAACGTGCTCGAGGAGCTGCAGTCCGCGCGCAGCACGCCGCTCAAGTCGCTCACGGAGCGGCTCGCGCTCGCTGAGGTGATGGAGGCCGACGCCGAGCGCGTCGTGGCCGCCGCGCAGACGCCGGTGCTCGCCCCCGAACTCGTCGCGCAGCTCACCGCGGCGATCGAGGCGACGAAGCCGAAGGGCGGCACGCCCGTCCCCAAGGACGAGCACGCCGCGCTGATGGACGCTCGGGAGGCGGTGGTCCGCAGGCTCGCTGAGCACCTCGCCGGCCCGCGTGTGCGCCTGCTCGCCGACCTCGTCCATCGCTTCTCCCACGCCTACGAGGACGCCAAGCGCGCGAGCGAGCTCCTCGACTTCGACGACCTCGAGCTCGAGGCGCTGCAGCTCCTGCGAGAGGACGACGACGTGCGCTCGAAGCTCGTAGGGCGGTTCGAGCGGGTCCTCGTCGACGAGTTCCAGGACACGAACCCCCGCCAGGCCGAACT
>JAURVW010000328.1 GCA_030655275.1 Solirubrobacteraceae bacterium | reverse complement strand
CCTCACCGAGCTGGGCCGGCACGGCGATGCCGTTGAGCAGCTCCGTCAGGCGGTCGATCTGCTCACGGGCCTGCACGGTCCGGCGCACGTCGACGTCGCCTCGGCGCGGACGGAACTCGCCGCCGCGCTGGAGGCCGCGGGCCGGCTCGACGAGGCCGTCGCCCAGCACGAGGCCGTGCTCGAGCAGCGTGCCGCGGCGATCGGGATCGACCATCCCTCGCACGCGATCCGCCTGCTCGCCCTCAGCGCGCTCGACCGCGACCGCGGCCGGATCGAGGGCGCCAGAGCCTGGGCGCGGCGCGCGATCGGGGTGCTCGACGGTCAGGTGCCCGCCGACGATCCCCTCCTGCGGCGGGCGCAGGCGCTCGCCGCGCGCTGAAGCGGCGCGACCTGCGCTGGCCGGCCGAGAACCCCCGCCCGACGACGTCTGGGCCAGTGTCGTCCCCCCGCGGGCTTGCCCGGAACGACCGAGGGCCCGCACGCGTGCGGGCCCTCGTGATGGTCGGCCGGCGCCGCGCGGACGCGGCGCCGGGTCGCCGCTACCCGTTCGGGCAGGCGAGCAACTGCTGCGGCACGAACGCGTTGTTCGTCTCATCGGTCTCCGCGACCGCGCCGGTCGGGTCGGCATCGGCATGGAAGCCGCGGCCGCCGATCGACGCGCACGAGTACTGCCCGGTCGCCGAGGCACCGGCTTCGAGGCCGGCGAAGTCGACCAGGAGCGTCTCCTGTGTGGTGTTGGTGACCTTCACCTTGAACGGGGCAGACGGACCCTTGCCCTGGTTCTTCACCGTGACCGTCGATGACGTCATCCCCGAGACGACGAGGTCCGGGAGCGGGGCGGGCGTCGGAGCGGGCGTCGGCGTCGGGGTGATCGACGGCACCGGCGTGGGCTCCGGCGACGGCGACGCGATGGGCGTCGGCGTGGCCTTCGGCGGCACGTTCGTCACCGGGAACTTCACCGGCACGGCGTCCTCGGCGTCGATCGCGATCTCGAGCTCGCCCGGGAGCGGTGCGTCGCCCTCGGTGAACAGCGCCCCGACCTTCACGGAGCCGTCGCCGGCGATCGCCTTTCCGATCACCTCGCCGTTGCGCAGCAGGCTCACGGGCTGCCCGGCGACCGCGAGGCCGGCCGGGAACTGCACGTTCACCTCGAAGGGCGGCGGGTCGCCCGGGAGCGGGACCGGCAGCGCCTCGTAGACGGCCTTGAACACCACCGGGTCGAACACGATCGGCGCGATGCCCCCGCCCCACATCTTCATCGACGGATCGCCGAAGTAGTGCCAGAGGTAGAGCTCCTTACGGGTGTTGCCGTCGCCGCCGGAGATCCCGGGGCCGGACGGCGGCGCCAGCGAAGCGAGCCGCAGCTTGCCGTTGATCAGCGCCTGGCCGACCCGCTGCTTGCCGGCCGGGCCCTCCCCGGGCAGCACGCTCGGCAGCAGGGCGTCGACCATGCCGAGACCGAGCTGCGAGTTGTGCCACGACGGGCTGTTGCGTGTGTCGCCGAACACGCCGACGGCGCCGCCGGCCGCCTTCACGAGCGCGGTCTGCACGAACGACGTCTCGTCGGTGTCGTACTGCGCGGAGGCGCAGTTGATGCTCATGACGACCGGGAGGTTGGCCCCGTTCGTGAGTCCCGAGAGGTTCGACGTCTCGAAGTGCGGCTCACCCCAGCCGTCCGACCAGCCGTGGTCGCGGTGGACCATCAGGAACCGTCCCTGGTTCCAGGCGGCGGTCACGTCGGCGGCGTCGCCGTCCCAGGCGAAGCCGGGCTTCTTGATCGACGCCGGCAGCGACGTGCCGTCGTTGAACTTCAGCGGCGTGGTGGTCGGGCTGTCGGCGTAGATCCGGTCGACGGTGTTGCCACGGGCGACGAGACCGTTCCTCACCGTCTCGGCGAACTGGATGAACGTGCGGTCCTCGCGGCCGTCGTTCACCTCGCCCGCCTCGTCGGTGTCCTGGAACTGCGCGGCGACCGTCGCCCGGTTCAGGAAGGTGCCGGTGGGCGGCGTCGTCTCGTAGCCGATGATCTTCGCGATCGCGTTGCCCAGCTCCGTGAGGTCGTTGCCCAGGATCCGCCCGACGGCGACGTCCGGCAGCTCGTCGGTGTCGTTCTTCGTCGAGTAGGGGTTGTCCGACGGGATGCCCGAGGGGCCCGTCGTGAACGTCGGGACGAGTTCGTCGTCGCCGATGATCGTGACGTACGTCGGTCGGATGCACCCGGGGGAGTTCAGGTGCGCGCGGACCGTCGTCTGGATCGCGGTCGCCGTCGTGCCGGCGTCGCTGGCACCGCCGCCCGTGTTCATCACGCGAACGCGCAGGCCTGCCGCGCGCCGCGCCGTCGCGAAGGTGTCGGCCACCGAGCGCGTGGACGGGTTGGTGATGACGAGCATCTCCTCACCGCACGGCTGGAAGATGATCTTCGGGCCGCGGAACCGCTCGATCGTCGAGGCGTTCACGAGGCCGCCGGCGAAGCGGTTCTGGGTCGCCTCCCACGGTGAGTCGAGTGCCCCGGCGAAGCGGTGGTCGCCGCCGTTGAACTTCACGTCCACGTCGACCGACTGGAGCACCTTCAGCTCGCCCTTCGCCGCGTCGTACTGCGCCGACGGCAGCCGGAGCGATCCGACGGTCACGTCGCGCGACTGGCCGAGGACGACGCCGTCGGCGGGGGCTGCGGGCACGAGGCCCTTCTGCCGGTAGGCCGCCGTCGACACGTCGAACGTGTTGACGAACTCACCCTTCGTGAAGTCGGGCATTGGAGTGTTGCCGCCCTGCGCCTGGTCGACCACGTCGTCCTGCACGGGGTAGACGTTCACGCCGTCGAGCGTGTACGACGACGTCGCCTTCGCCTCGACCGAGACGGTTGCGCCCTCCGGGATGCCGAACGACTCCGTGGAGGTCGGGATGCCGGGCGTTCCGGGCGTGCCGGGCGACTCCGTGTCGCCGACCGCGAGGCGCGTCCACTGCTTGCCGCCCGCGCTCTCCGGCACGAACTGCAGCTCGGGCAGCTGCACGCGCAGCTTCATTCCGTCGGCGTCCTGCGAGAGGATCGTCGGCGTGGCGGTGGTGACCGTCGAGGCCGACTTGCCGCCGCCGCACGACTTCGTCTTCGGGCTGCGCAGCAGGGCCGTGGTCGCCGAGATCGACGACGGGCCGAGCAGCGCGAGCTTCTTGCCGGCCGACGACTTCGCCTTGCCCTTCAGTGCCGGGCTGACCGTGGTCTTCGCCAGCGCCCGGCGGTACACACCGAGTTCGGCGACCGACCGGCACGCGTTCGTCGAGCGGGTGCGCTGCGCCTTGCGGGCGCTGCTCACGAGCGCGGCGCGCTTCTTCTTGCCGACTGAGCTCGCCGGAATCGCACTCGTCTGGCGGACGAGCGTGTTCAGGGCCGATGCGGCCGACGGCGCCTTCGGCGCCTTCGTGGTGGCCGGCGTCTGCGCGGTCTTGGTGGTGGCGGCCGGTCCGGCCTTCGTGGTGGCGGCCGATCCGGTCTTGGTGGTGGCGGCCGATGCGGCGGCTGCGCCGCTCGGTCCCGCCGTGAGGAGGGCGGTGGCGAGCAGGCCTGCCGCCGTCACCGTCCTCGTCGTTCGTTGCGTCCTCATGGAAATCAAAGCCCCCCAGGCGATTGATGTGAGCGCCGCCATGACGAGCGGCGCTGCGCCACCGTACGCCCGCCTTCGGGCCCCGTCGAGCGGCCCGGATGCAGTCCGAATACCTCGGGTATGTCGATGTGATGGTCCACGGTTACGCGATTCTGCGGGCATTCGTCACCGGATCGCCGTATTCGTCGGCGGCGTGGCGATGCACGGATGTGCGGTCCACCGTTGCTCTCCCCACGGAGCTTCCCGTCGACGGCTCGTCCATCGGTCGTCGGTCGTGTCTGACCGGGGGACAGGGCGGTGTGGCGTGCTTCTTCGAGACCCGATCCAGGCGCGCCGCGCAGGTTGCGGTGCCCTAGACGTCGACAACCTGCACAACTCCTCGAGCCGACCCGCGCGCTGCGCAGGTTGTGATCCCGTGGGCGTCGAGAACGTGCGCAGCGCGAGGCGCATCGATCCACCCAAATCTGGATACGACGGTTTCTGAATGCGGTTCTGAATCGCGACCCGGACCAGGTCTACGGTCCGGAGCGTTCCGTCCCCGGCTCACCGTCCCAGGAGTCTTCCCATGACCATCGATACCCACGCGCGCCGGATGCTGCCGTCGCTCGGGCTCATCGCGCTCGCCGTTCCGGCCCTCGCGTTTCCGGCCTTTGCCGGCGCCGCGCCCGCCGACACCGTGGCCTCCACGTCGCCCTCCGCGACCTCCGCGGCCACTGCTCCGGAGGCTGCAGTCGTCGCCACGGAGTCCGCGGCCGCGAGCGCCGGCATCGCGCCGCCCACCACCTCCGAGCAGATCGACCGCGCCGACGGCCAGCGCGGCGCCACCACGCTGAAGTCGCTCATCACCGCCGAGCCGGTGTTCGCCAGCGACGATGGGCGGGTCGGTGCGTACTCGGGCGGTCCGAGCACGATCAACCTCACGTTCGCTCCGGTCTCGACCGTCGTGCGCGACGCGGTGGCCAGTCGCTCCACCGACCTCGGCACGGTCGCCGGCAAGCTCCTGCAGGTCGACCGTTCCGAGACGATCGGTCTGTTCCGCCAGCGCATCGTGGACCTGGAGGCCAACACGGTCGTCACGTCGTACAGCGTCGCCCGCCTCGACGGCCGCGGCCCGGTCCGCGACCTCGGAATCGACTACCAGTACGCGACGGTCGTGCTCAGCGGCAACGGCAAGTACGTGATCGCCTCCACGAACGACGGCCTGCGCCGGCTCAACCTGGCCACCGGCGTGTGGACCATGATCGCGACGTTCGGCGCGATCGAGCCCCGCAGCGTGAGCGACGACGGCCTCACCATCGCCGCCGTCGACTTCAACCCCGACACGCAGGAGATCGCCTCGGTCGTGTTTCGCGGCGCGAAGCCCACCCGCACGGTGCTCGTCGCCGGGTACCCGTACGCCGGCAACGGCACCGGCCCGCAGCTCAGCCCGGACGGCTCGACCGTCGTGAGCTTCAAGCCGCAGCTCCTCGAGGACCAGCCGCCGAAGGTGTCCGTCCAGAACCTCGCGACGGGCAAGGTCGTCGAGACCGGCATCCCGTATGCGAACGCCTACGACGCCCGCCCGGTCTGGATCAGCCCCAGCGGCGACCGCGTCGCCTTTGCGCTCGGCACCCAGTACCAGGGCTTCGGCGACCCGCTCCAGCCGGCAAAGGTGCTCAACGTCCGCACCGGGAAGTGGTCGACCTTCGGTGGGGCCTTCGCGACGAGCATCAAGGGCTCGCCGACCACCCTCACGATGCCCTCGGCGATCTCGCGCAACGGTCAGTACGCGGTGGTCGAATACAACTCGCATGCCGCGCTGGTGAGCCTCGAGGGTCGCCCGCTCCCCGGTAGTGG
>JAURVW010000320.1 GCA_030655275.1 Solirubrobacteraceae bacterium | reverse complement strand
GTTCGACGGTGGCACGTCGATCTCCAAGCCGATCCGGCCAGGGTCGAGCACCGCCACGCCGGAAGTGACGAGCAGCGGCCGGTCCGCCCCTTGCAGCGCGGCGCCGAGCGCCTCGATGGCGCGGATGTCCTGCGCGGCGCTGGCAGCGATGTTTGAGAAATCGTGGCTGAAGGCGGTATGGATCACTGCATCGGCCGCATGCGCCGCGTCGTGCAGAATCTCGAGATCGTCCAGCGTGCCGAGCCGCACGGTGGCGCCGGCCGCCGCGAGCGTGATCGCCTTGCTCTCGGTCCGGCTCAGCCCCGTCACCCGATGACCGGCCGCGACGAGGTCCTCGACGATGGCCGATCCGACCCAGCCGGTCGCGCCTGTTACGAATACGTGCATGTCGTCATCTCCCAATTGCAGTGGGAGCGTTGTAGCGATCGCTTTATCCAGTTAAAGTCGTGACATTATCCCGGTATACGACCTGACAGGATATGACGTGGCTGCATCCAACCCGCTCGGCGCTTGTCTGAAGAACCGACGCACCAAGCTCGATCCGGCGTCGTTCGGCCTGGCCGGCGGCCGGCGGCGCACGCTCGGCCTGCGCCGCGAGGAAGTCGCCCAGCGGGCCAATATCAGCACCACCTGGTACACCTGGCTCGAACAGGGCCGCGGCGGCCGCGCTTCGGCCGACGTGCTGGATCGCATCGCGGGTGCGCTGACGCTGACAGATGTCGAGCGCGAGCATCTGTTCCTGCTAGGCCTCGGCCGCCCGCCGGCCGTCCACTATCGCACCAGCGATCCGATCACGCCGCGGCTGCAGCGGCTGCTCGACGTGCTGGAATACAGCCCCGCGATCGTGCGCACAGCGACCTGGGACGTGGTCGCCTGGAATCGCGCGGCCGCCTCCGTGCTGACCGACTACGGCAAGCTGCCGCCCGACCAGCGCAACATCCTGCGCATGATCTTCTGCGATCCGCGGGTCCGCGCCGCGCAGTCGTCGTGGGAATCGGTCGCCCGCTTCGTCGTGGCTTCGTTCCGCATCGATGCCGCCCGCGCCGGCGCCGACGGCGAGGTCGAGCGGCTGGTCGCGGAGCTCTCCGCGGCGAGCCCGGAATTCGCGGCGATGTGGCGCGACAACGACGTGCAGACCCATGGCGACGGCGTCAAGCAGTTGCTCCACCCCCTGCTCGGCCCGATCACGATGGAATA
>JAURVW010000319.1 GCA_030655275.1 Solirubrobacteraceae bacterium | reverse complement strand
GGCCACGCCGTCGGCGACGCCCTCCTGGTCGGCGTGGCGGGTGCCCTGACCGAACGGCTGCGCGAGACCGACGTCGTCGCGCGCCTCGGTGGCGACGAGTTCGCCGTGATCATCCCCGGCGAGACCGACGAGCAGGCCGAGTTCGTGGCTCGCGCACTCGTGGCCTCGATCACCCAGGCCTCCGAGCCGTTCGGAACGGCGCGGCCGGTCACCGCGTCGATCGGCGTGGTCGCCCTCCACGCCGACCTCACGGCCGCCGACGCCCTGCTCTACGCCGATCTGGCCATGTATCGCGCCAAGGCCGCGGGGAAGAACGGGGTGTCCTTGTACCGTCCGGCGGATGCCGACGACAGCTCGCGAGATCATCTTCGCCCAGCGCCCGGTGGGCGCCCCGACCGCGGACGTGTTCCGGCTGGAGGAGCGCGAGCTGCGTGACCCGCGCGACGGGGAGCTGCTCGTCCGCAACCTCTGGATGAGCGTCGACCCGTACATGCGAGGACGCATGAGCGAGGCCAAGTCGTACGTCGCCGGCTTCGAGCTGGACAAGCCGCTCCAGGGCGATGCCGTCGGCGAGGTGCTCGAGAGCAACGCGGAGGGCTTCGCCGCAGGCGACCTCGTCGTCCATCCGCTCGGGTGGCGAAGCCACGCCGTCCTCAAGGGGGAGTACGCGACGAAGGTCGACCCGTCCCTCGCCGAGCCGCAGGCGTTCCTCGGTGTGCTCGGGATGCCGGGCCGCACGGCGTACGCCGGCCTCACGCGCATCGCTGCATTCAAGGAGGGCGACGTCGTGTTCGTCTCCGGTGCCGCCGGCGCCGTCGGCTCGCTCGTCGGGCAGCTCGCCCGCGAGCTCGGAGCCTCGCGGGTGATCGGCAGCGCGGGCGGCCCCGAGAAGGCGAAGCACCTCGTCGACGACCTCGGCTTCGATGCCGCGATCGACTACAAGGCCGGCCCGGTCCGCAAGGCGCTGCGCGAAGCGGCGCCGGACGGCATCGACGTGTACTTCGACAACGTCGGCGGTGACCACCTCGAGGCCGCGATCGGCTCGATCCGCCTCCGCGGGCGCATCGCGGTCTGCGGCATGATCTCCGGCTACAACGCGACCGAGGCCCAGCCCGGCCCGCGCAACCTGGCGAACCTCATCGTGAAGCGGTTCCGGATCGAGGGGTTCCTCGTGAGCGACCACGACGACCTCACGCCCGAGTTCATGCGGGTCGTGCCGCCCCTGCTCTCTGCAGGGAAGATCAAGGCCTTCGAGACCGTCCGCGAGGGCCTCGACGCGGCGCCACAGGCCTTTCTCGACCTGCTCACCGGCGCCAACACCGGCAAGATGCTGGTAAAGCTCTCCTAGGGACACCAGCCCCTGGTGGGGCTGCTCCCTGCCTCCTCCACCTTCCCTCCCAGCGACTCGCGCTCTGCGGCCCCCCGGTCACGGCACGCGCGAGCGGCGAAGCGCCATGCGAGCGCTCCGCCCGCAACCCTCGACCCTCCGAACGGTTAGGAACCCACATGCAACGACTCAGGCTCCTCCTGCTCCCGCTCATAGCGCTATTCGCCCTCGGCGGCTTCGCGTCGACGGCCTCAGCAGCCAAGTCCTCGATCACGATCGGGATCGGTGACCAGTCGACGAAGATGTTCGCCTCGTCCGACTACAAGGCCCTCGGGCTCAAGAAGACCCGCTACTTCTTCCCGTGGAACGGCATGGACGACCAGTTCACCCAGGACCGCGCCCGTGAGTTCGTCGACGAGGCCAAGGCGCAGGGCGTCTCCGTCCTCTTCCATCTCTCCACGGACGACTTCACCGCCCGCAAGGCGAAGCTGCCGTCGGTCTCGGCCTACAAGGCCCAGCTCAAGAAGATCGTCGCGTTCTTCGGTCCTCGCGGCGTGCACGAGTGGGGCGTCTGGAACGAGGCCAACCACGTCTCCCAGCCGACCTACAAGAACCCGGTCCGCGCCGCCGACTTCTACAAGGCGATGTACGCCGCGGTCCCCAAGGGCGACAACATCGTCGCGCTCGACGTGCTCGACCAGGGTGGCGTCGACGGCTACATCAAGAAGTTCTACGGCCGCCTGAGCTCGACGTACCGCAAGCGCGCGAAGATCGTCGGCATCCACAACTACGGCGACGTGAACCGCAACCGCTCCACGTACACGTCGAAGATGATCTCGGCGACCCGCAAGTACAACCGCAGCGCGAAGTTCTGGTTCACCGAGACCGGTGGCCTCGTCGAGTTCAAGACCACCAAGACGGTCTTCAAGTGCGACACGAAGCGCGCGGCCTCGCGGACCAAGTCGGTCTTCTCGCTCGCGACGAAGTACAAGTCGCAGGGCGTGCAGCGCGTCTACCTCTACAACTGGACCGGCGCCGGCTGCGGCAAGACCCGCTTCGACGCTGGCCTGACGGATCCGGACGGCACGGTCCGCCCGGCGTACAACACCGTCAAGGCGCTCCTCTCCAAGTACTCGCGCTGAGCCGATTCCTGGCGGCGGCCAGGTGCTCTGCGTGACCGACCTGCGGGCCGTGGTCGATCTTCGGATCGGCTGCGGCCCGTGTCGCGTTCCGGGCCGGTCACCCGACGGCCCGTCACGCCGTCGAGGCCCCGGCGTGACGCCCCGTCTTGCCGGTGTTCGTTCTATCAACCGTTCTTCTGAGCGACATTGTCCGATTGGCCAGAACGAGCGTCCACAGCGCTCCAACGATTGTGAATTTCTGCCGCCGCGCAGAGATAGGTTGAACGGGTGAGCACTCCCGAGCAGGTCACCCCGGAGCCGAGCGGGCCTGCGCTCGAGAAGCGCTCCTCGGCGCCTGCATTCTCGCCGGTCACCAGCGGCGAGATCCGTCTGGAGGGCGTGAGCAAGCACTACGGCCCGGTGACGGTGATCGACGACCTCACCCTCACGATCGAGCCGGGCACGTTCTACGCGCTGCTGGGCCCGTCGGGCTGCGGCAAGACCACCACGCTGCGGATGATCGGCGGCTTCGAGACGCCGACCGTCGGCACGATCTTCCTCGACGGCGAGGACGTCACGAACCGCCCACCGAACAAGCGCGACGTCAACACGGTCTT
>JAURVW010000313.1 GCA_030655275.1 Solirubrobacteraceae bacterium | reverse complement strand
CGGAAGATGAAGTTGCCCGGCGTGATCTCGTTGCGGAAGGACTTGCCGACCTGCGCGATGCCGAACGGTGGCTTCTTGCGCGCGAACTGGAGCACGTTCTTGAAGTTGATGAAGATGCCCTGGGCCGTCTCGGGACGCAGGTACGCGGCGGACGACGTGGACTCCACGGCACCGACCTGCGTCTTGAACATCAGGTTGAAGTTGCGGACCTCGGTGAACTCGTGGCGGCGGTCCTGGTCCTTCGGGAGGCTGGCCTTCGCGGGGCACATCTCCTCGTAGTCCACGTGGTCGGCGCGGAAGCGGAGCTTGCAGACCTTGCAGTCCACGAGTGGATCGGTGAAGCCGGCCAGGTGGCCGGAGGCCTCCCACACCTTCGGGTGCTGGAGGATCGCGGAGTCGAGGGCGACGATGTCGTCGCGCTCCTCGAGCATCGCGCGCCACCAGGCGTTCTTCACGTTCGTCTTCAGGAGCACGCCGTAATGCCCGAAGTCGTACGTCGAACCCACGCCTCCGTAGATCTCGGAGCTCGGGAAGATGAAGCCGCGACGCTTGCAGAGCGCCACGATCTTGTCCATGGTCACGGAATCGCTGGGCACGCGGGCCAGACTAGACGAGCGCGCCCGAACCTCGCACCGAGGAGGCGAAGCCGCCTGCGCGTTCCTATACTCGGGCGTCCATGCCGATCTACGAGTACCGCCGCCCGGACGGGACGACCTTCGACGTCCTCCAGAAGTTCTCCGACGAGGCGCTCACCGTCGATCCGGAGACCGGCGTCCCGGTGCAACGCGTCCTGAGCGCTCCCGCGATCCACTTCAAGGGCTCCGGGTTCCACAACACGGACTACGGCACGAAGAAGCGCAACCGCGAGAAGGCCGCCCACGACTCCGCGTCGTCGAGCAGTGGTGGCGACTCGTCGTCGTCGGCCTCGTCGTCTTCGTCCGACGGCGGCTCCAAGAGCGATTCGTCCTCGGGCGGCTCGAGCAGTTCGTCGGCGAGCACGCCCGCCTCGGGCGGCTCCTCGTCGTCGGGTGGCTCGTCGTCTTCGGGTGGCTCCTCGTCCTCCTCGGGCGGCAGCTCGAGCAGCTCCTCCTCGAACTGACCCGGCTCGGGCCGGTTTCGCTACCCGCCGAGCCTTAGGCGAGCGGGCCTGCATCGCGCCCGGAGTCGGACCGGCACCGGGGTACGCGGCGTAGTCCTGCGGGATCCTCAGGCGGTATCAGGAGAGTCTGAATTCCGGTCTGAGGACTTGAGCGATGCTCAGTTCGCGCTTTTGCGTTGAACGTCGAACCGGTCCGCTGATAATGTGGCGCCGGTCACGCTGCACCCCGGATCGTGCCATGCAACGCGCTCGTCGCGTCGATCCTGTCCCATCAGCAGCGGGACGCTGTCCCCGTAGGAGTCACGTGCCTCAAGCCCGCCACATGCGCCGCACTCTCATCGCGCTCGCCGCGACCACCGTCGCGGCCAGCGCCGCTGTCCCGCAGGCCGCGAACGCGGAAGGCATCGACATCCTCTCGATGCTGCCGAAGCCGACGTACGGCGCCTTCTACATCCCGCCGGATCCGCTGCCGCCGGGCAAGCCCGGCGACATCATCCGCTGGCAGCCGATGGACATGTCCAAGGCCATCACCAAGACGCGCCGCGGCGTCAAGGGCTACCTCGTGATGTACCGCTCGACGAGCGCGATCGGTGAGCCGATCGCCGTCACGGGCACCGTCCTGATCCCGCACGAGGATCCGAAGCAGGGTGCCGCCAACCGCCCGCTCATCTCCTACGGCAACGAGGCCCAGGGCCTCGGCGACAACTGCGCCGTCTCCCGTCTCATGCGCTTCGGCCACACCGGTGAGATCGCCCTCACCGAGCCGATGCTCAAGCGCGGCTACGCCGTCGCCTCGACCGACTACGAGGGCCTCGGCACGAAGGCCGTCCACACCTTCGGCGTCACGGTGTCCTCGGCCCACTCGATGCTCGACATGGCCCGCGCGGCCCGCAACCTCGAGGTCGCCAAGCTGCCGAAGGACGGCAAGCTCGCCCTCTACGGCTACTCGCAGGGCGGCGCCGCCGTCGGCATGGCCGCGGAGATCGCCGGCACCTACGCGCCGGAGCTCGACATCTCCGCCGCCGCCATGGGTGGCGCGCCGATCGAGCCGTACACCTTCTCGAAGTTCAACGACGGTGGCGTGTTCGCCTCGGTGAACGTCGCGGCCGCGGCGGGCTACGACGCCGCCTACCCGGACCTGAAGCTGCGCGACATGCTCAACCCGTACGGCGAGAAGATCATCGACAAGACCTACAACTCGTGCATCGAGCAGATCTTCCCGCTCGCCAACACGAAGGCGTCGTCGTTCCTCAAGGACGGACTCGACATCTACAAGGATCCGCGCTGGATCGCCCGTCTCAACGAGAACGAGATCGGCAACGGTGCCGCCCCGACGATGCCGGTCTACAACTTCCACGCCCTCGGCGACCAGGCTGCTCCGTACGCGATGGCCACCCGCCTGCGCCGCAAGTGGTGTGGCGAGGGCGTGCAGCTCCGCCACGTCGGGCTCTACGTGCTCGAGCACGTCTCCGCCGGTCCGGTCTGGATGCCGCAGGCCGCCAAGTGGGTCCAGGCTCGCATCGAAGGCAAGCCCGACAAGGGCAACTGCGGATACTCGCCGCTGATCAAGGCCAAGGAGGCCGCGGCGGCGGCAAAGGCCGCGGGCG
>JAURVW010000311.1 GCA_030655275.1 Solirubrobacteraceae bacterium | reverse complement strand
AATGAAGGGTCATGGAGTTCGAGCGATGGACCGACGAGCAGCTGCTCGAATCGCCGCCCGGCGGCGCCGCGGGGCGCACCTTCGAGGCGTTCTACTGCCGTCATGAGCGCCTGATCGCGGCCTACCACCTGCGGCGCGCACCCGATCCCGAGATCGCTGCCGACCTCACGGCCGAGACCTTTGCCCGGGCGCTCGAGGCGCGTGCGAAGTTCCGCGGCCAAGGACACGGTTCGGCGGTGCGCTGGCTCTACGGGATCGCTTCGAACGTGCGCGCGCTGAGCGCCCGGCAGGCCGTCGCCGAGCTCACGAAGGCTCGCGAGCTCGGGCTCACGCGCCGCGGACTCGACTCCGAGCAGCACGCCGAGCTGGCGCTGCTCGCCACCGAGGGCGGCGTGCTCTCCGCGCTCGAGGCGTTGCCCGCCGAGCAGCGCGACGCGATCCGCGCCCGCATCCTCGACGACCTTCCCTACGCCGACCAGGCCTCCCTCGCCGGCCTCCCCGAATCGACGATCCGCAAGCGCGTGAGCCGCGGCATCGCCACCCTCCGCAAGACCGCCAAGGAGTCCGCATGAAGCCGCTGTTCCCCGATGTCGCCGAGCGGCTCCGGGCCGCCGCGGACGAACGCGAGCACCCCGCACCGCACGAGCTGCCCAGTAGGCCGCGTCGGAGCAGCCGACGACCGGGTTGGCGGACCGGTCTCGTCGCCCTCGCCGGCGGCCTGCTGATCTCCACGGGTGCCTACGCCGCGCGCGGGCTCTGGCAGCCGGAGCTCGGCACCGAGAACGGTCGACCGACCGCGATCGCCGGTCCGCCGAGCATGTCGCTCGTCGACCGCTTCGCCGTGCTGCGGCGCCCGCAGACCGAGGCCGATCGCGGCGCCGCCTCGCAACAGGCGCTGAAGTTCACGGGGTCGGCCGACGACGGCGTACGCACCGATTTCGTGCGGCGCCTCGAGCCGGCTGGCACCGACGATGCCGTCGTGCTCGTACCGATCACGATGGGCGACGGCAGCGAGCGGCTCTGCGTGTGGGTCGGGCCGCGCGAGGCGCGCGAGGGCGTCGGTGGCAGCCGCGGCTGCGGGACGGCCCGAGAGGCGCTGCAGGGCTCGATGTGGATCGGCATCGGAGAGATGCCGGACCGCGACGATCCCGATGAGGCCGAGCTCGCCTCGCTGCGACGCCAGCAGTCCGCCATCTTGGGCCCGGACCGGGGCTCCGCCGACCGCGACGGCCTCTCGGCCGACGACAAGGCGGCGCTCGCCGATCTCGACGAGAAACTCCGCGAGGCGTCGGGGCGAGCACTGGCCGACCACACGCTGCGCGTCGTCGGTCTCGTGCCGGATGGCGTGACCCAGGTACGTCTCGGGAATCCCGCGCGCATCGTTCCGATCCACGACAACGTCTACTCGCTCGTGATCCTCGAGCGGGAACTCGGCAACCCCATGCGTGCCGAACTCCTGGACGGTGACGGCAAGACGATCCCCTGGCAGGCGCTCGGTGTCCCGAACCCGGCCCTCACCGGGCCGCCCGGCGAGATCACGCCGGCGATGCAGGAGAAGCTCACGGTCGCCCTGTCCACGAACGTCGACCCGGCGTTCTCCGACGACTTCGCCCGCTTCACCGGCCGGATCTTCGACGCGTGCCGGCAGCTCCGCCATGACCCACCACTCACCGAGGCCCACCAGGTCCACCACGTACAGCGGCAGTTCCAGAAGGACATCGACGGCTTCGACGACCGCGACGCCTCCCTCCTGCTCGAGGTGCTCCGGGGCACCTACTGCCCGATCGCCGGCTGACCCCGGACCTCCGAACGGCCCTGACCGCAACCGGGGCCCTCGGAACGCACGAACCGTTACGTTCCGCGGCGATGTCCGTTATCGCAGCTGGCGACGGATGGATCGACGAGGCCGTCAAGACGGGTGGATATCCCGCCCTGGCCGGCCTGATCCTCGCCGAGAACCTCTTTCCGCCGATCCCGTCGGAGCTCATCCTCCCCCTCGCCGGCTTCTACGTCGGCCAGGGCGAGCTGATCTTCCTGATCGCCGTGCTCGCGGCGACGATCGGCTCCGTCGTCGGCGCGCTGATCCTCTACGTCGCCGCCCGTCGCGGTGGGCGCCCGCTGATCTACCGCCACCCCAAGCTGCTGCGCCTCAAGGAGGCCGACCTCGATCGCGCCGACGCGTGGTTCGACCGTCATGGCTCATGGATCGTGCTCTTCGGCCGGCTCATCCCGGGGGTGCGCAGCATCGTCTCGGTGCCCGCGGGCCTGTCGGAGATGCCGCTCTGGCGATTCATCGCCCTCACGACCCTCGGCTCCGCCGTCTGGAACAGCGCCCTCATCGGTGCCGGCTGGGCGCTCGGCGACCAGTGGGGTCAGCTCGAGACCTTCATCGGGCCGCTCTCGCGCATCGCCCTCGTGGCGGTCGTGGCGGGCATCGGCGTCTTCATCGTGCGCCGCTGGCAGGCCTCACGCCGCCTCTCGACGGCCTCCGTCGACTGAGCGGGCCAACCCCGGCTGCTGCCGGACGACCTCCGCGCGGAGCCGCCTCTGGACCTCGTCGGCGGGTCCGTTCCCGTCGACGAGGACGAAGCGCGTGTGCTCGGGCAGCGCGCGGTAGGCCGCTGCGAACGCCTGCAGGTCGTGGAGGTGCTCGCGGTCGTAGCCGCGCAGCTCGATCCGGTCCTGCGCGGCCGCCTCGTCGACGACGAGCTGGATCAAGAGATCCGGCAGCCCGAGCGGCCCGAGCACCGCGCGCACGACGCGCTCACCGGGGAGGCCACGAGCGTGGACGAGCGCGTACTGGCACGGCGCGCACCGGTCCATCACGGCGACCTGCCCCGTCGCCCGCGACCAGGCGGCCGTCCGGCCGAGCGCGATGGCGCGGACGGCCGTCTCGACGGCCAGGCGACCGTGCTCACCGAGGAGGGCCGCGGTGTCGGCTCGCCGAAGGCGGCGGGCGACCCAGTCGGTGACCGGTCGACCACCGGGGTTCTCGAAGTAGCGGGCGGGTACACCCTCGGCCCGGAGCCAGTCGGCGAGACGCTTGGCCTGGGTCGTCTTGCCCGAGCCGTCGATCCCGACGATGGCGATGCTCAGCGGACGCGACACGCCGCGGAGCCTAGACGGCGCGGGCGAATGGTCCACCCCGAGGGCAGCGCTGCCAGAATGCGGGGAGCGTGAAGCGACTCATCCTCATCCGGCACGGTTCGACGAGCGCGGTCCGTGGCGCGGCCTTTCCGGTCGACGAGCCACTCGACCGCCAGGGCGTGGAGGCCGCGATGGCGCTCACCGGCGCCGCCGGACGCGGCATCGCGCTCTGCGGCCCGTCGCTCCGCGCCCGCGAGACGGCCGCCCTCCTGGGGCTCGACGCCGCCGTCGACCATGCCCTCGACGAGTGCGACTTCGGTGCGTGGCGCGGCCGCTCCCTCGCCGACCTGCACGCCGAGGACCCCGAGGCCGTCGGACTCTGGCTCGGTCACCCGGATGCTGCTCCGCACGGTGGCGAGACCCTTGCGGAAGTACACCGGCGCGTCGACCGCTGGCTGGCCGAGCAGGCGACCGGCGACGGCCGCACCATCGCCATCACGAGTGGTGGCGTGATCAAGTCCGCCGTCGCCATCGCGCTCGGCGCCCCGATCGATGCCACGTGGCAGATCGACGTGACGCCGCTGTGCTTCACCGAGCTCCACGCCCACGACGGGCGCTGGTCGATGGCCTGCGTGAACGCGCCGCTCGCGCCGGTGAGCCCGCAGGTCGCGGCGCGCAACCTCGCCGCCCAGGGCCTGGAGTCCGAGGGGGCCGACGGCGCCGCCGAGGAGCCGGCCGCGTCGTGACCGCCGTCGCCGCGCTGCTCGTGGGCACGGGCGCCGACCTCGCCCTCGGCGACCCCGCGCGGCACCATCCCGTCGCGGGCTTCGGGACCGTCGTGCTGATGGCCGAGGACCGCTGGTACCAGCCGACCAAGCGCCGCGGCACCGTGCTGACCGTCGCCGGGGTCGGCGGGACGACGGCCGCCGTCGCCCTCGTCGACCACCTCGTGCGGGATCGGCCGATCCTGCGGGCCGCGCTCGGCAGCGCGGTCGTCTGGTCGACGCTCGGCGGACGGTCCCTGTGGCGCGTCGCGAGCGAACTGGCCGACCTGCTCGAGCGCGGCGACGTCGATGGCGCCCGACGCCTGCTGCCATCGCTCGCCGGCCGCGACCCGAGCGCGCTGAGCGCCAGCGAACTGGCCCGCGCCGGCACGGAGTCGGTCGCGGAGAACACCTCGGACGCCGTCATCGGGGCCGTCCTCTACGGCGCGCTCGCCGGACCGGCCGCCGCCGCGGGCT
>JAURVW010000438.1 GCA_030655275.1 Solirubrobacteraceae bacterium | reverse complement strand
TCGCGGTCGCCGTCGGTGGCGACGGCCTCGTTCGCGCCGTCGCTGCCGGAGCCTCGCGCCACGGCGGCACGGTCGGGATCGTCCCCGCAGGCCGCGGTAACGACTTCGCCCGCACGGTCGGGATCACGAAGGACGTCCCCGCGGCGGTGCTCACCCTGCTCACCGCCGACCCGCGCCCGACCGACTGCATCGCCGTGAACGACCGGGTGGCGCTCGGCAACGTGTACATCGGCTTCGACTCGCTCACGAACGTGGCGGCCAATCAGCTCCGCGTGAACCTCGGCCAGTTCTCCTACGCCTATGCCGCGCTGCGGGTCGCGCTCACGATGCCGCCGCTGGACTTCGCGATCGAGGTCGACGGCGTGCGACGCACCTTCACCGGCAGCGGGGTCGCCGTCGCCAGCAGCGTCTACTACGGCGGCGCGATCCCCCTTGCGCCGACCGCCGATCCGCACGACGGACTCCTCGACGTCGTCACCTTCGGCTTCACCGGCCGTCGCACACGCGTGACCGCCCTCCTGGCCATGCGCCGGGGCGGCCACATCGACCGGCCGGATGTCGACCACGCGCGTGCCCGCGAGGTGCGGATCGAGGTCGACCCAGTCCTGGAGGCGTACTCCGACGGCGACCCCATCGCGCCGGCGCCGCTGCACGTGCGCGTGTTGCCCGGGGCCATCAACCTCCTGCGGCCGCTCTGAGTCCGCGGGCGCGGTAGCCTAGAGCGCAGTTCGATCCGCCGGAACCCTGCACGCCGGAGGTCGCCTTCACACGATCGCAACCTCTCGTTTGCGGGTGGTTCACGTGAATGGCCGTCGTTGTCCGCACCATGCGGGATACCGGGGCTGACGGCCCAGGATCGAAGAAGAGAAGTAGACGATGTCACGGAACCAGCCCAAGCCCGCCAACGCCTCCCGGATGGATCTCCACTGCCATTCGACGGCATCCGAGGTCTCCAAGCTCGGCGTGCAGCGAGCGCTCGGTCTCCCGGAGTGCGCCACGCCCCCGGAAGAGGTCTACGCCCTTGCGAAGGCGCGCGGGATGGACTTCGTCACCATCACCGACCACGACACCATCGAGGGTGCGGTCGAGCTCGCCGACAAGTACGACGACGCCTTCATCTCCGAGGAGCTGACCGCCTGGTTCCGCGGCGAGCCGCAGGCCGTCCACATCCTCTGCTGGGGCATCACCCGCGAGGACCACGACCAGCTCCAGTCGCTCGCGAAGGACGTCGAGGCCGTCGCCGAGTACCTCTCCGAGCACGAGATCACCTGCGCGCTCGCGCACCCGTTCTACGCCGTCGAGGCGCCGCTGCTGCCGCGCCACCGCCGCCGCCTCGCGCACCTCTTCCCCGTCTGGGAGGTCCGCAACGGCGCCCGCTCGCCCGAGCTCAACGCCCCGGCGAAGATCTACATCGACACGCACGGCGGCACGGGCGTCGCCGGCACCGACGACCACGCCGGCATCGACATCGGCCGCACCTGGACGCAGACGCCGAAGGCCGAGACCTGGCAGGAGTTCCTCGGCCAGATTCGCAAGGGCAACACCACGATCGGCGGCTCGCAGGGCAGCACCGCCAAGTGGGCCCACGCCGCGATGGCGCTCGCCGTCCGCTCGCTCGGCAAGGGCGAGAACGTCGAGGCGCCGCAGCCGCTCGCCGTGCTCTCGATCGTCGAGCGCGTGCTCTCCGAGGGCGACAAGCGCCGCGGCGAGAACGGCAACGACCTCGGCCCGGAGGACGCCCGCGCCCTCCTCGGCGCCTGGCTGCAGACGGTCGGCCTGGAGATGAGCGAGCGCGAGCTCCTCGACTACCTCCAGCGCGAGGACGTCACCCACGGCTCCGTCATGCGGCTCGCCCGCGGCGCCCACGAGCGCCGCCTCGCGCAGGCCACGTGGCGCGCGGTCGAGACCGCAGCCACCGGCGGCGACTACACCGCGACGCTGCTGGAGGCCTACGAGGCCTGCCTGCCGGCGATCCCGTACATCGCGTCGAGCACGTTCATCGGCTCGGAGAAGAAGAAGCTGGTCTCCCGCGAGGGCGAGCCGCTGCGCGTCGCACTCATCGCCGACGCGATCTCTGGCACCGACGGCGTCACGCACACCCTCGAGCAGATCCGCCGCCGCGGCGTGCCGGACTTCGAGGTCGAGGTGATCGGCACCGACGCCTCCGTCGACCGTCGTCTCTCCGCCGTCGCCGAGGTCGAGATCCCGTTCTACGCCGGGCTCAACATCGGCGTGCCGTCGCTGTTCTCACTCGGCGAGGCGCTCTCGGAGGGGCAGTTCGACCTCATCCACCTGTGCTCGCCGGGCCCGTCCGGCATCGCCGCCGCAATTCTCGGCAAGGTGATGCGCCTGCCGGTGCTTGCCAGCTACCACACCGATCTCGTGTCCTACGCGGAGGTCCGCGCGGCCGACGACGCCCGTGTGGCGGGCGGCATGAAGATGGTGCTGCAGGGCTTCTACGGCAACGCGCACCACGTCGTGACGCCGAGCCCGCAGTCCGACGAGGTGATGCAGACCCTCGGCATCCCCGCCGAGCGCATGAGCCGCTGGGACCGCGGCGTCGACCTCAAGCGGTTCTCGCCGTCGCGTCGCCGCGACGACCTGCTCCCGGGCGAGAAGTCGGTGCTCTACGCCGGCCGTCTCACGAACGAGAAGGGCGTGCAGCTCCTCGCCGACGCGTTCCTCGCCGCGCATGCGAAGGATCCGAGCCTGCACCTCTGCCTTGCTGGCGGCGGTCCGGAGGAGGAGTCGCTGCGCGAGAAGCTCGGCGACAAGGCCACGTTCCTCGGCTGGCTCCGTGGCGACGTGCTCGCCGAGGCCTACGCCTCCGCCGACGCGTTCCTCTTCGCCAGCCGCACCGACACGTTCGGTCAGGTGCTCCTGGAGGCCCAGGCCTCCGGCCTGCCGGTGGTCGCGGTGGCCGAGAACGGCCCGCTCTCGATCGTCGAGGACGGCGTCTCCGGACTGCTCCGAGAGGCCGACGCAGGCGCGCTCGCCGAGGCCCTCGTCTCCGTCACGTCGAACCCCGAGCTGGCCGCGCGACTGCGCGAGGGCGGCATCGCCTCCACTGCTGAGCGGTCCTGGGACGCGTCGCTCGGTCGTCTCGCCGACGGCTACCGCGCCGCGATCGCCGAGCATCTCTCGCGTGGCGGCGCCGGTGAGTCCGACGAGCCGATCGACGTGCTCACCGCCGACGACATCGTCGACGAGGACACGATCGCGACCACCTACCCGGAGCCGCGTGTCGCCTGAACCGGCGCGCGATGGTGAGGTTGCCGGGCGCGGGGCGGGGGAGACCCGGCCGCTGCGCGTCGTCGACCTCACCATGTTCTACGGGGAGAAGGCCGGAGGCATCCGGACCTACCTCGACGCCAAGCAGGCGTGGGCTCGCTCCGAGCCGGGGATCGACCACACGCTGATCATCCCCGGCCTGCCCGACCGTTCGACCGACGAGCGCATCGAGCTGCCGTCGGTGCGGGTGGTCGCGACGAACGGCTATCGCGTCCCGGCCGGCTGGAAGGCCCTGCGGGAGGTGCTCGCCGAGCGCCAGCCCGACGTGGTCATCGCCCACGACCCGTTCTGGGCGGCGCGCGGCCTGCCGAAGCACGTGCTCGGCACCGGCGCCAAGACGGTCGCGGTGCACCACGGCGCCGTCGGTCACGACGCCCGCAGCATCCCGGGCACCTTCGCCTTCTGGCAGCGCACGCTCTCCCGCGAGTTCCATCGGGTCTACAGGGACTTCGACGCGATCATGTCGGCGATCCCCACCGAGGCCGAGTTCGGGCTGCCGTCGCGGATCCCGCTGCGGTTCGGGCTCGATCCCGTGTTCGCTCCGCCGGCCGAGCCGATCGAGCGCAGCGACGAGGTCATCTACGTGGGCCGCATCGCTGCCGCGAAGTCGGTCGAGGACCTGATCCGCGCCGCGGCCCTCAGCGACGAGCCCTGGCCGCTGCGCCTGATCGGTGTCGGCCCCGCCAAGGCCCGGATGGCGAAGCTCGCGGCCAAGCACGGCATCGCCGACCGCGTCACCTTCGAGGCGTTCGTCGACGGCCGCGGCGAACTCGCCAAGCGCTTCCGGCAGGCGTCGTGCGTCGTGTTGCCCGGCCGCTGGGAGACCTTCGGCCTCGCCGCCTACGAAGGCGCCGCCAGCGGCGCGAGCGTGGTGTGTTGCGAGACGGCGGGCTCGCTCGCGACGATCGACGGCTTGGCCGAGACCTTTCCCGAAGGCCCACACGGCGGCCCTGGTTCACGCGGCGCCGATACCCGCGCGCGCAACGTCCTGGCCGCGATCGAGCGGGCCCGCGTCGCGCAGCCGGATCTCCAGCGCGCCGCAAGCCTCGCGGCGTCGAGCTCCTGGGAGCACGCGCTACGCGCCGAGCTCACGCACCTGCGGCAGCTCGTGCACGGTCCGGCCGACACGGTGCCGACCACCGTCTGACGGCTGTCGCCGCGGACAGCGGCCACGGAGACGTGCCACATCCCGTGGGCGCGTCCCGGCGACCAGGGCCGGCGCTCGGCCCGAAGCCTCAGCCCTGCGCGAGCAGGATGCCCTCGATCTGGATGGCGACGGCTTCGCAGGCGTCGATCGCATCCTCGAGGGAGTCGTAGAGGTCCTTCCAGCGGATCACGACCATCGGGTCGATGCCGCCGGCGAAGAGGGCGGCGAGGCCGGCGCGGCTGATGCGGTCGCCCTCGTTCTCCAGACGATGGATCTCCGTGAGGTGGGGCCCGACCTCGTGCCCGGAGGCGAACGCCACGAGGGTGCGCTCGACGAGGGCGCCGCAGGCGTCGAGCACGTCGCCGAGCTCGACGGCCTCCTCCATCGTTGCCTCGACCTGCAGGAGCACCATGA
>JAURVW010000307.1 GCA_030655275.1 Solirubrobacteraceae bacterium | reverse complement strand
CGGCTCCGTCCCGAACAAGATCTCGCATCACGCGCCTTGTTCGGTCCTCATCATCCGCACCACCTGAGCGGATCTCGCTTGCGTCTCCCGTCCGTGCGCAAGCGGCCCGGCGCAAGCGCCTAAACCACTCGCCCACGAACGAGATCTCGGCGCAATCTCTCGCCCAGGTGGCGCGGCCGCACCGGGGGGGGTGAGACTCTCCCCCGAAACTGGCCTGATCGCTCGGCGCGGTGCAGACTGCGTCGCATGAGTTCCCTCTCCGACGCAACCTCCGTCATCGGGGCCGACGACTCGGCCCTTGAGAACCCGTCGGCGACGGACCGGGTCCTCGGGTGGATCGATTCGGTCTTCGTGGAGGCCGGCGTCGAGGGTGACGCACCGCTGAAGCGCGCGCTCGCGAACCGCCTGGCGAGCCTCACGACGCTCGGGCCGCTCTCGGTCTACGCCCTCGACCACGGCGCCAAGGACTTCTGCCGCTGGCTCGTCGAGGAGGACCAGGATCTCGCCCTCGACCGTCTCGACGAGGCCATGCGGACGGTCGCAGAGCAGTCGGCCGCCGCCGACGGCGGCGACGAAGCTACGCACCGCGCGGCCCTCGACGCCGAACTCGACCGCGTCTTCGCAGCGCAGCGAGGCGACTGGGTCGCCGGCGTGAAGGCCGACTTCGGCAGCTGAGGACGTCGGCGCCGCGGGCGCTGGCCGCCGTGGGGCCTTGGCGGCGCTGGCGCTGGGGCGCGCGTTGTCGCGGCTTGGGTGGGCTTGCTGACGGGCCGGTCGCGGCCCCGATGAGGTCACCCGGGCTGGGTCGTTTGGCGGCGAGGGCTTTGGTGGGTCGGCGGGCCTCGACGGGGCGTCGTTATGTCGGGCTGGGCGACGACTACAGGTTCGTAGGAACCTGTCCCGGGCAAAGCTGAAGTGGTCTCGAGCGAGGGTGTTTCGGGCGAAGCATCGACACGAAACCCGCCCGTGTCGGCCGCTTTCGTGTCGATGACTTGGCTCGGCCGGGGTGGAGCGGGGGCATCGACACGAAACCCGCCCGTTTCGGCCGTTCTCGCGTCTACGCCCGATCCACGAAGTGGCGCTGTGCAGGTTCTGGTCGCCTGGGCGTCCACAACCTGCGCAGTACCCCGAGCGACTGATCGCATCGCCTCAGCGCCGCCATCGAAGTTGGCCGCCGGGCGCGTCGACCCGACTGAATCCCAACGCCAGCCGGGCCCGCTCAGGCCCACCAACCAGCGTCCCTGTGGCGGGGCCCCAAGACCCACAAGGCCGCAAAGCGCCGCCGCCGTTGCCGGCGGACGAGCGACATCTCGGCCCCACCGATCCCCACATGCCGTGCCGACGCACGCGTCGTCACACCATCAGAGCGAAGTCGCGAAGTCGCGAAGTCGCGAAGTCGCGATGTCGCGCCGCCGCGTCGTCGGCCCTCAGCGCCGCCGGCGGCCGCCTTCGGCGAGCACTTCGCGGTAGACCTCGGCGATGCCGTCGGCCATGGTCGGAAGGGTGAAGTGTTCGCGGTGGCGCTTGCGTGAGGCGTCGGCCATGGCCTGGCGGCGCGCGGCGTCCGGGATGAGCTCGACGATGGCCTTCGCCAGCGCGCGGTGGTCGCGCGGCGGGACGAGGAGTCCGGTCTCGCCCTCGACGGTGCCGCGCGGATGCCCGCCGTCGGGACCGAGCCCGGCGTAGCCGTCGACGACGGCTTCACGCGTGCCGCCGACATCCGTCGCACCCTGAGGCGTTCCGACGGCCAGCGCCTCGAGGACGCCGATCGGAAAGGCCTCCCACGACGACGGCAGCACGTAGACGTCGAGCGCGGCGAGCGCCGTCGTCGCCGGCGGCCAGAACGGGAAGAAGCTGAAGCGCGGCTCGCCGGCGAGACCGAGGGAGGTCGCGCGGGCGTGGAGTTCGGCCTCGAGTGGACCGTTGCCGATGATCGCGACGCGCGCCCGCGGTTCGGCGGCCAGGATCGCCGGCGCCGCATCGATGAGCACGTCGACGCGCTTCTGCTCGCGCAGCACCGCGACCGACCCGATGATTACGCCGTCCTTGCCGCGGAACTTCTCGAGCTCGGTCGAGGGATCGAGTTGGGCGGGCGCCGACGCCGACCCGTTGTGGACCACGCGCATGCGGCGGTCGGCAATGCCGATGGCCGCGCCCTGCTCGCGCTCGTCGTCGCATACGCACAGGATCCGCTTCGTGATCGGCGCCAGGGCACGCTCCACGTTGGTCGCAAAGATCCGGCGGCCGTCGCCGAACTCCCCGATGAACGGAAAGCAGTGCGGGCTGTAGAGCACCGGCGGCTTGCGGCCGGCGCGCACGAGACGGGTGATCACGCCGGCCTTCGCCGAGTGCGCGTGGATCAGGTCGTACTTCTTCCCGCGCATCACGCGGCCGAGCGCGCGGGCGGAGGCGAGATCCTGCTTCGGCTCGCCGTAGCCGCGGCGGAAGTCGATGCGGTGCACCGGGATCGACGGATCGATCTGCGAGTACACCAGCTCGGATTTCAGCGGCCCGGCGAGTTCGACGTCGAACCCCCGCTCGGGCAGGGCCCGGGCCAGCTGGAGCACGTGTTCGGCGACGCCGCCGTCCGGTGGCTCGAAGGTCAGCAGCACGCGAGGCATTCGGTGCATCGTACGCCCGCAGTAGGGAGCAGGCGCACGACGCGGCTCAGCGGCCGGAGGGTCGAACCCGAGCTCGACGCGCCTACCGCCCCGTGCCTACTCCTTCTTGAGGTCGCGCAGGTTCGTCTTCGCGAGCTCGACGATCTGGTCGCCACCACCGGAGAGCACGGTGCGAGCCGCGTAGAGCGTGAAGCCGCGCATCTGCTCGATCGAGATCTTCGGCGGCATGGAGAGCTCGTGGCGGGCGACCATCACCTCGACGAGCGCCGGCCCGTCGTGCTCGAAGGCGGTCGTGAGGGCGAGCTCGACGTGCTCGGCGGCCTCGACCCGGGCGCCGTGGATCCCCATCGCCCGGGCGATCTCGGCGAAGTTCGGATTCTCGAGGCCGGTGCCGTAGTTCACGAATCCGGCCGCCTTCATCTCGAGCTCGACGAACGACAGGGCGCTGTTGTTGAACACGACGACCTTCACCGGATGGCCCTGTTGCTTCAGGGTGATGAGGTCGCCCAGGAGCATGGCCAGGCCGCCGTCGCCGGAGAGCGTCACGACCTGGCGACCGGGGTGGGACGCCTGTACGCCGATGGCCTGGGGGAGGGCGTTGGCCATCGTGCCGTGGATGAACGAGCCGACGAGCCGGCGGCGGCCGTTCATGTGCAGGTAGCGCGCGGCCCAGGCGGTCGGCGTGCCGACGTCCGGGAGCAGGACGGCATCGTCGGCGGCGAGGCGATCGATCGCGGCGGCGACGAACTGCGGATGGATGGCGCCGCGTTCACCGCCGTCGACGGCCAGGGCATCGAGCTTCTCCCGGGCGCGCACGTAGTGGCTGCGCATCCGCTCCAGGTGGCTCGGGTCGTGGCTGTTCGTGAGCTGTGGCAGGAGCGCCGCGACGGTGTCCTTCACCGTGCCGACGAGCGGGACGTCGACGGGCACCCGGCGGCCGATGTGCTCACCGCGGAGGTCGACCTGAACGATCTTCGCATCGGTCGGCAGGAACTGCCGGTAGGGGAAGTCCGTGCCGAGCATGAGCAGCGTGTCGCAGTGCTCCATGGCGCGGTAGCCGGAGGAGAAGCCGAGCAGGCCGGTCATGCCGACGTCGTAGGGGTTGTCGTACTCCACCCACTCCTTGCCGCGCAGGGCATGCACGACGGGCGCCTGGAGCCGCTCGGCGATCTTGAGGAGCTCGCCATGGGCGCCCTCGCAGCCGGCGCCGGCGAGGATCGTGACCGCACCGCCCGCGTTGAGGAGGTCGGCGGCGACGGCGATCTGGTCGTCGGCGGGGCGGACGACCGAGGTGGTGCGACGGATCGGCTTGGGCTCGGGCGTCTTGCCGGCCTTGTCGAGGAAGATCTCGCCCGGGACGACGATCACGGCGACGCCCCGCTGCTCGACGGCGGCCCGCATCGCCATCTCGAGCATGCGCGGCATCTGCTCCGGGATGCTCACGAGCTCGCAGAACACGCTGCACTCGCGGAAGAGGCTCTCGGGATGGGTCTCCTGGAAGTACCCGCCGCCGATCTCCTCGCGCGGGATCTGCGCGGCGATCGCGAGCACGGGCACCCGGCTGCGCTGCGCCTCGAACAGGCCGTTGATGAGGTGCAGGTTGCCCGGGCCGCAGCTGCCGGCACAGACGGCGAGCTCACCCGTCATCGCCGCCTCGCCGCCGGCCGCGAAGGCCGCGACCTCCTCGTGGCGCACGTGCTCCCAGACCATCTCGCCGTCGCGCCGGATGGCGTCGGTGAACCCGTTGAGCGAGTCGCCAGGGAGTCCGTAGACCCGCCGGACCCCGGAGGCGGCGAGGGTTTGGACGACGACGTCGGCGACGGTGGTCATGGGGTGGGCGATCCTCCGGGAGCGGCAGCGGCCGAGGTTCCGGCCCGCTGCGCCCCACGCTAGGACGGCCGAGTCGGCCGGCTCAGGTCTTCGGGTGCTCCGGGTGCGGATCCTTGGAGTCCGGGGCCTCTTCCTCGATGACCTCGTTCGCGCGCAGCGGCGTGACCTGCTTCTGCCACTCGATGGTGCGGCGCAGGCCCTCTTCGACCTGGACCTGGGCCTTCACGCCGAGGAGCTCCTCGGCGAGGGTGGTGACCGGCACGCGGCGCATCACGTCCTCGTAGCGCTTGCCCTTGACGATCTCGTCGTACGGCGTGAACTCGATCTTGGGCGTCTCGCCCGGGCGCACGAGCTCCCAGATCGTCTCCGCGAGCTCCTTGATCGTCATCTCGCGGTCGTTGCCGATGTTGATGATCTCGCCGTTGGCGGCCTCGCGCATCGTCGCCTGGTAGATGCCCTCGACGGTGTCGGTGACGAACGTGAACGATCGCGTCTGCAGGCCGTCGCCGTGGATCGGGATGGTGCGATCCTCCATCGCCGCGGCGATGAAGACCGACTGCGGGCCGCCCCACCACGTGAGGTGCTGGCGCGGGCCGTAGGAGCCGAAGAAGCGGAGCAGCACGACCGGAAAGCCGTAGCTCTCCTGGTAGGCCAGCGCGAGGTGCTCGTCGAACAACTTGGAGACGGCGTACGCCCAGCGCGGCACCTTCGAGGAGCCGATCACCGAGACGCTCTCCTCCGAGAACGGGACCTCGGGGTTCTTGCCGTACACGTCCGAGGTGGAGGCCAGGACGACCTTGCAGCCGACCTTCGCCGCGTAGGTGAGCACACGGTCGGTACCGCGGTAGTTCACGTGCAGCGTGTCGATCGCCTTGCCGTACCGCGGGATCTTGAAGGCGGCGAGGTGGACGATCACATCCACACCCTCCAATCCTTCATACGCGTCGGTTTCGGTGCAGTCACGCTCGAGGAAGGTGAACCTCGGATCGGCAAGGTGGTGCTCGATGTTGTCGCGCCGGCCCATGGACAGGTTGTCCATGCCGATCACCGTGTGGCCATCGGCCATGAGGCGGTCGAGCAGGTTGGAGCCGAGGAAGCCTGCAACGCCCGTGACGAGGACGGTGCGAGGTTCGTAGGGAGGGGTCACGTTGTTATGCTCGTCGTCGTTTGCGGCTGGGTGACCAGCCTTGCACAGTGCCACGCGGGATCGCTCCCCGCACATCACGGATTTCTCCCTGTGATGGCAAGCCTCGATCTCCCCGTGTGTGGGGGGACTTCCACGCCGCACCACGAACTCTTGCTCTATGGCTGACCTTGCGATCGGAATCATCGGCCTCGGCCGTATCGGCGCGCTGATCACCGCCCGCATGCAGGCGTTCGGCACCAACGTCGTGGCCTACGACCCCTACGTCACCTCTGCCCGCGCCCAGCAGCTGGGCG
>JAURVW010000287.1 GCA_030655275.1 Solirubrobacteraceae bacterium | reverse complement strand
CGGTGGCGATGAGCTTGGGGAACCGCCGGCGACGGTAGAGCGCGGCGGCGATGCGCCCCGCTTCGCTGGCCTTGATCTTGCGGCGCCAGAGCGGCGTCGACGACTCGGCGTTGAAGTGCTCGAGCCCGTCGGGGCGCGGCTCGTCAGCCACCGGCCGGGCCCGAGCCGTCGGCGCTCTCGCCACCGGAGCCGCGCCCGGCGCCGAGCAGCACGGCCACCACGCGCGGGGCGAGCAGGAGCGTGCCGCCGGCGTAGACCACACCGCCGATGCCGAGCGAGACGATCGCCGACACGAGCGGCGAGCCACCGATCGCGGAGGAGACGGCTGCACCGAGCCCGAACGCGACGGCCGCCAGGCCACCGGCCCGCAGGGTCTCGAGCAGGAGCTCGCGCGTCACGCGACCCAGGAGGTCTCGGGCACCGATCACGATGAGCACGGCAGCGAAGAGCAGCGGCGCGACGACCATCGCGGCGATCACGCCGTCGACCCCACCGAGCTCGGCCCCGAGGAACGCCGCACCGACGTGCAGCGCGAGCGCGAAGGGCGCCAGCAGGTTGACGGTGCGCGCCTTGGCGAGCGCGAAGAGCGACGGGATCGCGAAGTTGAGCAGTAGCGCCGCGGCCGTCCACGGCGCGAGCAGGAGGATGTCGCGGCCGAGCTGGTCGGCCTGCCCGGCGCCGAGCGCCGTCGGCAGCAGGGTGTCGACCACCGGAGTGGCGGCGACCACGCCGGCGGCGAGGATCGGAGCGCTCACGAGCGCGGCGTAGCGGTAGCCGTGCGGCACGGTGTCGGCCACGACCGTGCTCCACTCCTGTTCCTGCGCCCCGCGCACCATGTCGGGGGCGCGCGAGATGCCGACGGCGGTGCTCGTGCCGGCGACGAGATAGCTCGCGAGCAGGTAGGCGTACGAAAGGACGGTCGCCGCGCCCGCCCCACCCTCGCGCCCGACGACGGCGAGCGTGACGAGGAAGAACGCGTTGATCACGAAGTAGACGACGGAGCGGCCGAGGAAGTGGCCGGCGGTGCTGACGCTCTGGCCGATGAGCTTCGACTTCTGCTCGTAGCCACCGAAGCCGAGGCCACCTTCGCCGCTCGCGAGCTCCTGCCGACGCACCTTCCAGAGTGCGAAGAACACCCAGCCGGTGGTGACGATCGCCATCGCGAGCATCGACCAGGCCAGGGCGAGCTCGCCCCTGGTGCGGATCGCGAGAAAGACGATCAGCCCGGTGAGGGCAACGAGGGCGTAGGCCAGGGCGACGGGCTCGAAGCGGTCGCGCATGCCGAGCAGCGTCGCGGCACCGGCCGCGCCGAGCTGGAGCACGATCGCGACGCAGAGGATCCGCAGCGCGGAGACGGCGAGCTCATGGGCTGAACCCGTGGCGCTCGGCGCGAGCAGGTCGGCGACGGGTCCCGCGAGCGGGCCGCAGGCCAGGATCACCGGGATCGCGATCACCGCCAGCCCGCCGAAGAACCGCAGCATGCCGATCGCGCCCTGGCCCACCAGCAGCGGCACCGAACTCACGCGCGTGGCCTGCGTGAACACGCCGGCCACCTGGTAGACCGCGAAGGCGGCGAAGAAGGCGTCGGTGCGGGCCGTGGCGCCGTACTCACCGAGGTAGAGCACGGCCTGGATCGCCGACCCGCCCGCCATCGCGAGCGTGGAGACGGCCATGAGCAGGCCAGCGCGAGCGGCGCGGGTCGGCTCCGCCGGGGGAGCCGCGGCGTGTCCGGTGAGCGGAGCTTCGCTCACGCGGCGGCCGGCGCGGCCGAGGAGGCGACGACATCACGGGCGACGTCCTCCGCGATCCCGATGATCGCCTCGCCGTTGAGCAGCCGCGGGTAGACCTGCGCGCCGTTGCCGAGCAGCAGGCCGTCGACACCCTGGTCGAACGGCGGTACCCGCGGCGGGACGCCCATGGGGTAGACCGGCTCGACCGTCGGGCCGCGCTGCACGGTCCACGCGAGCACGTCCTCGTGGCGGAAGTTCGGCGCGAGCTGCGCGAGCTTGGCCGTGAAGCGGTCGTACGCCTCCTGGTCGGAGAGGTTGTAGCTCTCGGAGTCGGTCGAGCAGTAGCGCGGCAGGTAGACGAGGCGGTTGCCGCCCGTGTGGGCCGTGCCGACGGCGTGGCTGGTCTCCACGACGGTCGTGATCGGCGTCTCGTCGCAGATGTTCACGGAGTAGTGCTCGATCAGGGAGTGCTTCACGAGCAGCAGCACGCAGATCACGCCCTGGTACCGCTGCGGGTACGCGTCGAGCAGGTGCTGGAGGTCGTCCGGCAGCAGTCGCTTCAGGCCGGGCGGCTGGAGCGTGGGGATCGTGAGGTCGTAGTGGCGGTCGCCGTCGTCGGCCTTCACGCCCTTCACCGCGCCGCCCTCGTGGATCAGACCGGTGACGGGCACGCCGGTACGGATCTTCGCGCCGGCGGCCTCGGCGGCCCGGGCGGTCGCCTCGATCAGCGTCTGGTGGCCGCCGTCGAGGGCGCCCATCGTCTCGGCCTTGCTCTTGCCCGTTCGGGCGTTGTTCATGCGGCGGGTGCGGGCCCACATGTAGGTCGCGGGCAGCTCTTCGTGGTGACCGTCGAAGCGGGAGTCCAGGAGCGGTCGCCAGATCCGGTCGACGATCTTCTGGCTCGAGAGCTTCGCGAGCCACGGCAGCAGCGGGATGTTCTCGAGGTCGTCGTACGTCGACTTGCGCTGGCAGGTGAGCACGAACCGCGCGAGGCGGACGCGGTCGAGGAAGCTCAGCGCAGGGAAGGTGAGGAAGTCCTTGATGCCGTTGAACGGCAGCATCTTGCCGTCGATCCAGAAGCCCACGCCGACGGGGTTGAACTGGGTCTTGTCGGAGAGGCCGAGCTCGTCGATCAGGCCGTTCATGTGCTCGTCGGTGGGGACGATCACGTGATAGAAGCGGTCGACCTTGTAGCCCCCGAGCTCGATGCGGTCGGCGAGGCCACCGAGGGTGGGCGCGCGCTCGAGGAGTTCGACGTCGAGGCCGGCCTGGGCGAGGCGCAGCGCCAGCGTGGTGCCGAAGATGCCGCCGCCGACGATGCCGATGGTGCGGCTCACGCGGTGGCCTCGGGCGAGGCGGCGGACGCCGAGACGGCCGCCCGGGCCGGTGGAGCGGCCTCGCCGGGCTGGGCGGGCGAGGTCGGCGCAGCGATGTCGAGGGCGTCGACCCCCGGAGCGTTCGGACTCCCGGCAACGACGGCGTCGCCGGCGCGGCGGCCGTAACGCACCTCCGGCGGGGACTGCGGATGGAACCCGCCATCTTCGGCGAGCGGGGAGATCGGCGGCGGCTGGATGCGACCGATGAGGTGTGACGCCATCAGACGGCCGTACGCCTCGACGGTCGGTCGGAGCTTGAGCTTGGAGACGCCGCCGCGCTTGTTCCAGTCGTTGATCGTCGGGATCTCGGCGATCGTCGCGCCGGCGTTGTGGAGCTTGAGCAGCAGCTCCACGCTCGCGGCGAAGCCGGGCTCGCGCACGAGGAGGTAGCCGTACGTCTCGGCGGCGCGGCGCAGGGTGCCGGCGCGGTAGACGCGGTACAGCGAGGAGAGCGTGTAGATGTCGCGCAGGCCGCCGGCATAACGGAACATGCCCGAGACGGCGCGCGACATCATGAGCCGGTGCGGGGCGACGCCGATGATCTTGCCGCCGGGCGCGTAGACCGAGGCAAGCACGATGTCGAAGCCCTGCTCGTAGAGCTCGATCATGCGCGGGAGGTCGTCGAGGTCGCTGGTGCAGTCGGCCTCGATGGTGACGATCGCGTCGGTGTCGGTCGACTCACCGAGTGCGGCGCGCAGGCCCGAGTTGATCGCGGTGCCGAGGCCGAGGTTGCGCGGGTGCTTGACGATCCGCAGGTCGAGCTTGTCCTGCCAGGAGACGAGCTTGTCGTACGTGGCATCCGCGCTGCCGTCGTCGACGATGATCACGCGCGCACCGAGCGCGTTGGCGCGCGGGGCGAGATCCTCGAGGAGGCGGTCGATGTTGGCCTCTTCGTTGTAGGCCGGGATGACGATGCGGATCACGGGGCCGGCTCCTGGGTCAGCTGAGGTCGCCGGCCGACGCGGCACTGGCGATCGACTCGGTGATCGGCCGCCGCGGCTCGCGATGAAGGGCGCTCTCGCGCAGCGCCAGCACGGTGGCGAGCGCGCGGGCCCCCTCGATCGCCGGCACCGGCGCAGGGCCGTTGCCCAGGATCGCGTCGCGGAAGGCCTCGAGCTCGGCGCGCAGGGGCTCCTCCTTGCGGATGGCGAAGCGGATCATCTCGCCCTCGGCGCTGCCGCGGAGCTGCGCGAGCGCATCCCAGCCGACCTGGAT
>JAURVW010000272.1 GCA_030655275.1 Solirubrobacteraceae bacterium | reverse complement strand
ACCCTGGTCGACGGCGGGTGGGCGATCCCCGAGGCGCGCGCGGTGTTCCTCGACGCGCTGCGGCAGCTCGGGGCGTCGCTGGGCGACATCAAGCGGTTCCTGGTCACCCACGTCCACCGCGACCACTTCACGATGGCCACCGTGCTGGGACGCGAGCTCGGCATCGACGTCGCCCTCGGCCTCGGCGACAAACCCGCCCTCGACCTTCTCAACAACCCCGAGGCCCTCACCGAGAACCCCTTCCATGCGGTCCTCCGCTCCGCCGGGGCGCACAAGATCGTCGAGGAGTGGGAGCGCCTCGAGGACGCCGACGAGGACATGCGCGCCCTGTGGCAGCTGCCCACCACCTGGCTCGAGGGCGACCACGAGATCACCGTCGGCGACCGCACCATCGACGCCGTGCACACCCCCGGCCACACGCCCGGCCACTACGTCTTCGCCGAGCGTGCCGAGCAGGTGCTGTTCGCCGGCGACCACGTGCTCCCGACGATCACGCCGTCCATCGGGTTCACGGTCCCGCCGACGGCACTGCCGCTGGGCGACTTCATGGCCTCCCTGGCCAAGGTCCGGGGGCTGCCCGACCTGCGGGTCCTGCCCGCGCACGGTCCGGTCGCGCCCTCGGCCCACGCGCGCGTCGACGAGCTCCTCGCCTTCCACGAGGGCCGGCTGGCCGACAGCCTGGCCCTGGTCGCCGCCGGCGGCTCGTCGGCGTACGACGTCGCGCAGGGTCTCGGCTGGACCCGCCACCTGCACGCCTTCGACACCCTCGACTGGTTCAGCCGCGGGATGGCCGCCATGGAGACCAAGGCCCACCTCGACCTGCTCGCGGCGCGCGGTCAGGTCGCGCGCGACGAGGCGACCGAGGGTGTCGTCTACCGCGTGGTGTCCTAGCTCGTGGGGTCGTTGCGGGCAGCCGGGCTTGCCCCGATCGTCCGCGATCCGCGCGATCCGCGCGATTGCGCGGATCGAGGGACTGGGCCCGCCGCGGGCTTCCCGGATCCGCGCGATCGCGCGGATTGAGGGCCTCACCGCCGCGGGCCTCCCCGATCCGCGCGATTGCGCGGTTTGAGTGGCTGAGCCGACCGCGGGCTCCCCGGATCCGCGCGATTGCGCGGATCGAGGGACCTCAGGTCGCGCGCAAGTCCCCGGGCTCGGCCGCCATGGGCAGGTGCGGGATGCCGTCCTCGAGGAACTCCGGTCCGGTGATCGCGAAGCCGTACGTCGCGTACCACCCCGCCAACGGTGCCTGGGCGTCTA
>JAURVW010000271.1 GCA_030655275.1 Solirubrobacteraceae bacterium | reverse complement strand
CCGAGCACGCGGCGCTGAAGATCGTCAGGTAGGTCGAACGCGACGGACCCGGTTCGTCCCGCCTCCGACGCGACGGCGAGGCCGGCGAGCTGGAGGTTGGTGATCGCGATCCCGTGCTTCCTGAACGATGTTCCGGCGACGAGGAGTTCGAAGCAGCGCAGACCTTCGGGGACCGACGTCGAACACGCGGTCGGCTTCGCGGCGATCGGCGAGCTGGCGCTCCACCCGTCAGGCGTTGGCCCGGACGCCGCGGCGTTGGCCGCACGGCGCCCGAACCCGGCGGAGACAGCAGCGAGCAGGTTCGAGTCGAGTGGCCGTCCGGTCGAGCCGGCGATCGGGCCCATGCCGGGCGGACCGACGGTGATTGGGTCCGCTTCGCGGAGCCAGTCGAACAACCCCGTCGAGTCGCGCGTGTCGGCCCGGAGAACGCGCTCGCCCGTCGGCAGCCTGGCCGCGTCGCGGCGGCTGTTGGTCGAGACGACGATCGCCGGGGTCGGCTGGTCCGCCGTATCGACGACGGACCGGAGTCGCCAGCGTGTGTCGTTCCACACCAGCGTCATGTCGCGCGTGGCGAAGCCGATCGCACCTGGTCCGCGGCTGCTATCGGCCCCGACGTTGAGGATGGAGGAGAAGACACGGACGACTGCTCGGCGGTCGGAGTACTCCCGGACGCGGTAGGCGATCGGGACCGTCAGCCATCCGACCGTGCCCTGCCGCGCGGCGAGCATCCCTTCGGGGTTGCGCTGCGCTGCGCGGTCGGGGATGGCCGCCGGCCGGTCGCCGATGTCACGACCCGCGACGGCGATCTCGGATCCGACCTCCGCGGAGACCGACGAGCTCGTCGCCCCCGTCAGCAGGCGGTCCCGCTGGGCGGTGTAGCTCAGCGCTGCGGCGGCGGCACCGTCATTCGTCCGCAAAACACCGAGGACAGCAGCCCCGTCGCGGCGCAGCATGGCCGCGCCGTTCGCAGTCGGGCCGGTAGCGGCTCGGCCCTCGATGCCGCCGGTAGCCCGGTCCGTGGCCTCCGGCGCGCCCCGCACGCCGCGGAGCACGGCCGTGACGGCGACGAGGAGAAGGGCCACGCCGACGGCGATTCGCCATCCGCGCGGGATGCTGCGCAGCCAGTCCCGGGCCACGGCGGTGAGTTCGCGACGCATCGTCCGCTCAGCCCATGAGCCACGGCACGAGCTCAGGCGCTGCCCCGGCGAGGACGAGGGCACCACCGACACCCATGGCCGTCGTCCGGACCCCGGACGCGTGATGGTTGCCCGACTCCTTTAGGACCTTGCTGAGGACCAGGCCGCCCATGAGGCCGAGGACGCCGAAGATGATGGCGCCGGCCTTCGCCCACCCGATCAGCTCTTTCCCCTGGCGGACCCCGGGGGCGTTCCAATCGGGTGCGACGTCGAGGTCGGTTCCCGGGTCGTTCTTGGCTGCGACCGTCACCTTCGGACGCGCACTCGACGCAGCGTCCGGCGCCTGCTGCCAGCTCGTCGACGACGTGTCGCCGAGAGCGTCGGCGGACGCCGATGTCACGCCGATCACGGGCGCGGTCGCGAGGACCGTCGTGATGATCACTGCGACGGTCGGGCGCCGCAGCCGCGACGAGCGCGGGTGCAAGCGGGCCGCCCCGGGGGCGTCGCGGGCCGGCTCGGAAGGCGGCGTCTGAGGAACGGTTCTGGTCGGTGCGGGGGGTGTCATGCCCCGGTTCTATGAGGCCCGCGGCCCAGTTCCAATGGGCACTCGCGCCCACTGGGCGGATGTGACCACCCGGTCCGCAGTGGCCGATGGACCGTCGAGCGGAATGGCCGATCCGTCGGGTTGACGCCCCGGCCGATCCGGCGTATACAACGGACACCCCCGCTCCTGAGAACGACCGGCTCTTCGACGTGAGCGCCGGCGTCGACGGCCGGGAACCAGAGAGCCGACCCCTTCGGGTGTCGACGAGCTTCGCGTCAGTCCCCCGTGACCGAAACCAACACCGACTCCCCGCACCGCGGACCTCGGG
>JAURVW010000269.1 GCA_030655275.1 Solirubrobacteraceae bacterium | reverse complement strand
CTGCCAACAACTGCTTGGCGACGGGTGCTGCGCCCACAAGCAATTTGAGCTTGTTGTCCATGGTTCGCGAGGTGATTGGCTCATCGGGCTTCAGCTGACTGGCGAGGTACTCGCACACCTGCTTGTCTGCACCTTGCGGCCCGCATTCGAAGATGAATCCGATGGTCATGCAGACAGCCCCGTCAGACTGCCCATGGTGTAGAGCTTGCCAGGGGCAAACTCCTGCGCCCATCGCTGCAGGTTGTCGTGGTCTGCTGGGCGGGTGAATCGCGGATGGCCTTGAGCGTCGCGTTCGACCACAACCAAGTGATCCAGCGTCAACAAATCAAGTAGGTACGGCGAGTGCGTGGTGATGATGACCTGCGTGGTGCCCGCCAACACCGCATTCCGAATTTCCTCCACGATCAGGTGGATGCTGCGCGGGTCAAGCCCGTTCTCGATTTCTTCCACCACGATCAGAGGCGGTGGCTTCGGGTGCCGCAAAAGTGCCAACAAGGCCAACATGCGGAGCGTGCCAGTGGAGAGCAGCCAGCCGGGCACCTTGTACGTACCTTCGCTCAGCTGCAACCACGCCTTGCGTTCGATTTCCGAAGAAGACAGCGTAGGCTGAATGTCCTTGGCATAGGGCAACACAAAGGCCATGGTTTCGACGATGCCGTCGAATGCATTCGGACTTTGACGACGCAAGTCCAGCAGAAAGTCCGCCACGTTGGACCCGTCGGTGGCCAAGCGCACTTGGCCCCTGGTACGCTGCTGCGGAACCGGTAGTCCCATGCGCTCGGGGCTCAGTGTTAGGAATTGCCACGCAAGCACTTCTTCGACAGTCCGTACCATTGCCTCGTCCAAGCCGAACGGCAGCATGGAGCGTCCAGGGCCGTAGGACTGGACGGCACCGGTCTGATCTCGTTCTGTCCAAGTACCGTCCAGGCGTGTCAAACGCTCGCTGGCGATGAACATTTGGTTGGCGGCGGGGTCGTTGTTCACCGTCATAGCGAGGCGTCGCACCTTTCGCGGCTTGTCTCCCATCGTCAACTCCCAAGAAATTGGGTTGACAGCTTCACCTACGCGTTCTTTGGCCTCTTGGCCTTTGTGCCGCACATGTTCAATGCCGAGCCAGCGTTGCATGGCCAAATCCAAGCCATCGCGAACGATGGCTTGGTAGGTCTCCAACGCCTCAATCAGGCTGGACTTGCCTGCACCGTTGTTGCCAATGAAGGCGGTGAGCGGCCCCAGCTTGACCGCCTTGCTGTCCACCACTGCCTTGAAATTGCGAATGCGTATGCTCTGCAAACTCATGAAATCAAACCTTTCTGCGCGTCACGCCAAGCATTGAGTGCAGCTACTTTGACCGGATCAGGCACCAACGGGAAAGTTTTGAGGATGTGGGCAAACTCCTCCTCGCTCAACCCATAGAGGTGTGCCACCAAGCCATCCAGCTCAGCGCGCAGTTTCGCGCGAGCAGACGAATCTGTGGCTCCATCCTTGTGGCTTCGGAGCCCTACGTCGCGAGCCA
>JAURVW010000436.1 GCA_030655275.1 Solirubrobacteraceae bacterium | reverse complement strand
CCGCCGCCCTGCCGCACGACCCGCGCAACGTGATCGAGCTGCGCAACGTGACCAAGCACTACCCCGATGGCACCATCGGGCTCGAGGACGCGACGCTGAACATCCGCCGCGGCGAGTTCGTCTTCCTCGTCGGGTCCACCGGCTCGGGCAAGTCGACGATCATGCGCCTGCTCGGCAAGCAGGACGAGCCGACCTCCGGCTCGATCACCGTCGCCGGCCGCGACCTCTCCGAGATCACGCGCAAGCGCGTGCCGTACTACCGGCGCAACCTCGGCATCGTCTTCCTGGACTTCAAGCTCCTCCCGAACCGCACGGTGTACGACAACGTCGCGTATGCCCTCTCGGCCACGGGCGCGGGCCGCAAGGAGATCCGCGCGAAGGTGCCGGACGTCCTGCGCCTCACCGGCCTCTCGACCAAGCTCCACCAGTACCCGGACCAGCTGTCCGGTGGCGAGCAGCAGCGCGTCTCGATCGCTCGCGCCTTCGTGAACCACCCGCCGCTCCTCCTGGCCGACGAGCCCACGGGCAACCTCGACCCGAAGACGTCGATCGGCATCATGCAGCTGCTGTACCGCATCCAGCGGGCCGGCACGACGGTGCTCGTCGCCACCCACGACCACCACATGGTCGACCAGATGCGTCGCCGCGTGATCGAGGTCCACTCGGGCCGCGTCGTCCGCGACGAGGCCTCCGGCATGTACGCCGCGGGCGAACAGACCACCGACGAGTTCGGCGCGATGATGCGTGACGTCGAGGTCGGCCGCGTGCGCGAGCGCCTCGACCACCTCCAGGGTTCCATCCAGGACGCCGACCTCCTCGGCCCGATCGAGCGTCCCGAGGACTACCGATGAACTTCTCCTTCTTCATCCGCGAGGTCTGGCGTTCGCTGACCCGCAACGCGGTCCCGTCGTTCGCGGCGATGGCCTCCGTCCTCGTCACGATGCTGGTGCTCGGCGCCTTCATCCCGGTGATGCAGATGGCCTCGGCCGCGGCCAGCGAGACGAAGGGGCAGCAGTTCGTCCCCGTCTTCCTCAAGACCGACTCCACCTCGAAGGATTCCGACCGCATCGCCGCGCTCATCAAGCGCACGCCGAACGTGAAGAACGTCGAGTACGTCTCGAAGGAGCAGGGCCTCAAGGAGCAGCGCAAGATCGATCCGGAGGCCTTCGAGATCCTCGGATCCAACCCGCTCCCGGATCTCTTCCGCGTGTACCCGAAGGACGCCGACGGCATCCCGGCCCTCATCGCCGCGCTCGCCCCGGTCAACGCCGCCGGCTCGCCGACGCCGATCGATCCGAAGATCGACGAGGTCAAGAACGCCAAGGAGACCCCCAAGGTCCTCGGCGTCATGAACGCGATCAAGATGGGCACCGGCCTCCTGGCCGTCCTGCTCGTCGGCTCCAGCATCCTGCTCGTCGGCAACACGATCCGCCTGTCGCTCTTCGCGCGGCGCCGTGAGGTCGAGGTCATGAAGCTCGTCGGCGCGACGAACTGGTTCATCCGCTGGCCGTTCCTGCTCGAGGGCCTGATCGTCGGTGCCATGGGTGGCGTGCTCGCGATCCTCGTGCTGCTCGTCGCCAAGACGGCACTGCTCGGTCCGCTCGAGAGCGTGCCGGTCGTCAACGGACTCTCGACCCTCAGCTTCGGGCTCCTCGCAGGCCTGCTGCTCATCGCCTCGATCGGCGTGAGCGCCCTGGGTTCCGTCGTCTCGCTCCGCCGCTTCCTCAAGGTCTGACCGCCGCCTCCACACGGGCCCGGCGGGTAGGCTGCCGGGCCTGATGCTGCGGCGAATCCTGATTCCGGTCGTCTCGCTGCTCGTCGTCCTCCTGGGCGGCGTGTGGCTCGGCGGCCACCCCGACCGGCTCCCTGGCTTCGCGCGTGACGCGTTCGTGCAGGACGACACGGCCGTGGTGGGCGAGGCGCTCGGCGTCCTCGAGCGCCGCTATTACCGCAAGGTCGACCCGCGAGTCGTGCAGGAGGCCGCGCTGCGTGCGGCCGTCGAGAGCCTCGGCGACCAGTACTCCGCCTACCTCTCGCCGAAGGATCTCGTTCGGTTCAACGAGGTCACCGACGCCAAGTTCGAGGGCATCGGCGTCGAGGTCCAGAAGGCCGACGCCGGCCTGCTGATCATGAAGATCTACGACGAGTCGCCGGCCAAGAAGGCGGGGCTCGCGCGCGGTGACGTGATCGTCAAGGCGGGGACGAAGTCCCTCGCTGGCCTGGCGACCACGGCAGCCAGCACGCTCATCCGTGGACCGGGCGGCTCGAAGGTGAAGCTCACCATCCGCCGCGACAAGAAGACCTTCGAGCGCGACGTGGCGCGTGCCGAGGTGCGGGTACCGGTCGTCGAGACGCGGTACGACGCGGCAGCCAAGGTCGGCGTCGTGCGTCTCTCGGGCTTCTCGACCGACGCGGCCTCCGAGGTCAAGGACGGCATCACGGCGATGCAGAACCGCGGCGCGAAGAGCATCGTCCTCGACCTGCGCGGCAACCCGGGCGGCCTCGTGAGCGAGGCCCAGAAGCTCGCGAGCCTGTTCCTGGATGGCGGAACCATCGTCACGACCCGTGGGCGCTCCGTCCGCACGAACACGCTCGAGGCGACCGACGACCCCGCCTTCCCGAAGCTGCCGGTCGCGGTGCTCGTCGACGGCGGCAGCGCCTCGGCGGCCGAGATCGTCACGGGTGCACTCCAGGACCGGGGCCGAGCGAAGGTCTACGGCGAGCGCACCTATGGCAAGGGCGTGTTCCAAGAGGTGATCAAGCTCGGCGAGGGCGGCGCCATGGACATCACCGTCGGCCAGTACTTCACGCCAAAGGGGCGTAACCTCGGCGGCGCCGGCGTCACCGACGGCAAGGACGTGAGCCGCGGCAAGGGCATCGCGCCCGACGTGAAAGCCGTCGACGACCCCAAGACGGCCTCGATCGACGAGGCTGCACAGATTGCGATCGACGCGGTAAAGCCATGAGTGGCAAACGCAAGGGCGGCCCCAAGGGCAAGTCCGGCAAGGGGCGCGGCCCCGCACCCAAGCCCCCCAAGCAGGGCGGTGCGGGACCGAAGCGTTCCGGTCGTCATGGCGGTCGCGGCTCCGGGAGCACCGGTCGTGGCGTGAACGAGTCGCGCGGCGAGTTCCGGGATCGCGACGACGTCCGTGGACCCCGCAGCGATCGCGGTCGTGACGATTTCCGTGGGCCGCGCGATGACTTCCGCGGGCCGCGTGACGATTTCCGTGGGCCGCGCGACGAGGTCGGCGCGGACCCCGATCGCTGGCGAAGCCGCGACCGCGGCGCGCCACGCCGCGAGAGCGTCTCCGATCCGCGTGGACGCGGTCGCGACTTCGGTCGTCCCGCGCCGCGTGGCCGCGACTTCGATCGTTCCGCGCCGCGCGGCCGTGATTCGGACCGTCCGGCCCCGCGCGGCCGGCAGGACTCCGGCAACGCTTTCGGCGACGGCCCGCCCGTGCGCCGTGGACCGCGCCGCCGCGAGGACGGCGGACAGGTCTGCGTCGTCGCGCGCAACGGCAAGTTCCTGGTCGCCGAGCCGTTCTTCATGCCGGGCGACCGGCTCGTGCTCGGCCGCGGCGGCAACGTCGACGGCATCGAGGAGGGCGAGCTCGTCCTCGTCATCCCCGAGGACGACTTCGGCGGTAGCTGGCGGATCGCGGAGCGCCTCGGCGATCCGGAGAACACCGCCGACGTGATCGCCGCGCTGCTCTTCGAACGCGACTGCTCGCGCGTCCACGACGAGGCGACGCTCTCGGCCGCCGCTGCCGCCGTGCAGGCGCCGGACCCGTCGAACCGACGCGACCTCACGGGCATCCCGACCTTCACGATCGACCCCACCACCGCGAAGGACTTCGACGACGCGATCTCCGCGGAGGAGGGCGCCGACGGCGCGATCATCCGCGTGCACATCGCCGACGTCACGAGCTTCGTGGAACCGGGCGGCGTGATCGACGTCGCCGGTCGCGCCCGCGCGACGAGCACCTACGTGCCCGGCCTCGTCGCGCCGATGCTGCCACCGCAGCTCGCCGACGACGCCTGCTCGCTCGTCCCCGGCGCGCAGCGCCGCGCCGTGACCATCGAGATGGTCGTGAGCGCCGGGCGCTGCATCCGCGCCGAGGTCTACCGCTCGACGATCAAGTCCGACAAGCGCCTCGACTACGACGAGGTCGACCAGATCTTCGAGGGCACCCTCGAAGCCGAGGACCCGTGGGCCGGACCGCTCGCGATCGCCCGCCGCGTCGCTGCGGAGCTGCTCGCCGAGCGCCCGCAGGCGCTGGAGCTCGACATCCCCGAGCCGGAGTTCGAGTTCGACCCGTCCGGACAGGTCACCTCACAGCGGCCGAGCCAGCACACGGAGTCGCACAAGCTCATCGAGCAGCTCATGGTGCTCGCGAACGAGCAGGTCGCCCGCATCCTGCAGGCCAGCGGCGCACCCGGGCTGTTCCGCATCCACGAGCGGCCCGAGCCTTCGCATGCCGAGCGGCTCGTCGATCAGCTCGCATCGCTCGGGATCCCCGTGCCGCCCGTCCCCGAGTCGATGGGGCCCCGCGAGGCCTCGGAGCTCGTGGTGGAGTGCTCGAAGATCATCGGCGCGACCGTGCGCCGCGCCGAGCGCGGTCACCTGGCGCTCCCGCTGCTCGTGCTCCGTGCCCTCAAGATCGCCAGCTACTCACCGGTGAACCTGGGGCACGCGGGCCTGAGCCTGTCGCACTACTGCCACTTCACGTCGCCGATCCGTCGCTACCCAGAAATCGTCTGCCACCGCGCCGTTCTCGCGCTCGCGGAGCAGGGGCTGGCGTCGATCGGTCCGGACTCGGGCGACCGCCTGGCCGGCTCCGCCGACACGGGCCGCGAGCGCGACGAGGACGACCCGCTCACCGAGCTCGCCAAGCACTGCTCCGATCAGGAGCGCGCCTCGATGGCGGTCGAGCGCGAAGCCGACCGCATCGCGAAGTCGTTCCTGCTCAAGGACCTCCTCATCAGTGGAGGCCACGATCGCGTCTGGAAGGGCGAGGTGACCGGCATCATCCAGGCCGGCCTCTTCGTGAACTTCGGCGGCGGCTTCGAGGGCCTCATCCCGCTGCGCTCGCTGCGTGGCGACTGGTGGGAGCTCAACGCCGAGGGCACGATGCTCTCCGCCGAGCGCAGTGGCGCGACGCTCCACATCGGCGACCCGGCCGAGGTGATCGTCGACCGGATCGACATGGTCCGCGGCAAGATCGACCTGCGGCCGATCGCCGTGGGCGGCGACCTCAAATCACACCGGTAAACGCGTAGGCTGTTCTCCCCATGGCGAAGAGCCCCACACGTGCCGGGAACCGCCCCGGCGACCGCGACATCACCCGCAACCGCAATGCGGCGTTCCGGTACGAGCTGCTCGACACGTTCGAGTGCGGCGTCGCGCTGGTCGGCACCGAGGTCAAGAGCCTGCGCGACGGCGGCTCGCACCTGCGCGACTCCTACGCGATCCTGCGCGGCGGCGAGCTCTGGCTCGTCGGCGCGCACATCCCGCCGTACGGCGCCGCGCACCGCTTCAACCATCCGCCGGACCGCGACCGCAAGCTCCTGCTGCACCGCCGCGAGATCGACAAGATCGCGGGCCAGACGACCACGAAGGGCCTCACGGTCGTGCCGACGCGTATGTACTTCAAGGAGTCCAACGTGAAGGTCGAGATCGCGCTCGCCCGAGGCAAGGACCGCTTCGACAAGCGCCAGACGATCAAGAACCGCGACCTCGATCGCGACGCGGCGCGCGAAGTGCGCGACGCCCGGCGCTGAGCCCCGGCGGCGCCCGTTCAGGCGCGCTCGGGCCGTTCGTGCCAGCGCGCCCAAGCTGCCCGGCGGCGGGGGCTCTTCGGTCGCGCTTAAGGCGTCGGCGGCGGGATCGTCGGGCCGCGTTCGGCGCCCGGAAGGGTGGTCGGGTTCTCGAGCACGTCGGGGACGAGCACCGCGTCCGGAACGGCGGCGGCGCGCATGCCGATCGAGGCGACGAGCACCACGACGAGCACGAGTACGAACGCCGAGAAGCGGTTGGTCCCGTCGACCTTGCCGGGTGCCATCTGGGTCGCGAGGACGGACGGGTCGAGCGCTGCAGGATCGAGCCCGGAGAGATCGGGTTCGTCGGTGGCTCGGGCCTCGGACGTCCGCGAGAAGATCGGCTGGTCGTCGGTGGTGAGGTCGCCCCAGTTGCGGGCGAGATGGCGGAACGCGACGACGGCGAGGACGAGCGTCGGCAGGCTCGGCGTGATCACGAGCCCGACCACCGCGACGATGAGCAGCAGGCCCCAGGCCCTCGGGGTCTGGGGCGCCATTGCACGGGCGCCGGGCAGTTTCCACGCCGGGATCGCCAGGGCGATCACGAAGAAGAACGACGTCACGCAGCCCGCGGCGATCCAGCCGCTGCTCTTGCCGAGCATCAGCGCGCTGGTCACGAGGGTGAGGGTGACCAGGCCCGCGAGCGCGATGTTGAGTCGCGTGCCGGGATCCTCGCGCATGCCGAGCTTCTTCGCCCGGGCCTCCATCTGCGCGACGACGACGCCGGCGGCGGTGGTCGTCCCGAGCCAGGCCATGATCCACCGCGGCCCGAACGCGTCGTAGTACTTCCCGAGCTCGCGGAGCTGATCGACGATGCCGCCGATGACCGGCAGACCGTCGAGCAGCCGCATGAGCGCCGGCCCGACGAGGACGACGAGCAGGGCGGAGACGAGAACGGTGGATGCGATGCGGACGGTGGCGGCACGGTCCTTGCCGAACTGTGCGCGGTCGCCGCGCTGCGGTGCCATCTTCACGATCCGGGCGACGAGCGCGGACCCGCCGATGGTCTCGACCGGGGCCGCGGCGACCGGTGCGATGGTGGTCTCGTCCTCGACGGGGTCGAGCGCCACCAGCGAGGCCGATTCGGCCGCGAGGATGCGCGTCTGCACGAAGCCCGGGGGCGCGGCGGACGCACCGCCGGTCGATGCAGGGGCCGCTGCGGGCACGGGAGGCGCTGGCGCTACGGGCGCAGGAGGCGCGTAGCTGGCAGGTGGTGCAGTCGACGGCGGCGGAGGAGGGGCGGGTGCGGAGAACCCAGGGGGCGCGGCAGAGACAGGAGCGGCCGGGACGGGAGGAGCCGGAATCGGAGCGGAGGGCGCCGGAGCGGCCGCGACTGGTCCGACATACGGAGGGGCCACTGGTGCGACGTATGCGTCAGCTACTGGTGGAACGGACGCGGGAGCCTCCGGCGCGGCCGGAGCGTAGGTCGGCTCGGGTGCCGGCGCCGCCGGAGGGGCGTAGGTCGGCTCGGGAGCCGCGTAGGTCAGCTCGGGTGCTTGCGGTGCCGGAGGGGCGTAGGTGGGCTCCGGCGCGGGGGCGAAGGAGGCCGGTTCGGCCGACGGCGACGGTTCGGGTGCCTGCGGGGCGTACGTCGGTTCGGGTGCCTGCAGGGCGTAGGTCGGCGCAGCCGCTTCGGCGGGCAGGGAAGGAACGTAGGCCGTGTGGGGTACGGCGACGGTCGGCTCGGGGGCCGGCACCGGCACCGGCGCCGGTGGCGAGATTGGGCGGGTCTCGCGGGCCGACGGCTGCTGCGGCAGGAGCATCGCTGGCACGTCGCCGCCGGCGAGCGAGACCGGCGTGCCCTCGAGGGGCGGAGTCGGCGGCGCGACGACCGCAGGTGCGACCTGCGGCTGCGGGGCGGGCCAGGCCTGCGTGGTTCGGCGGCGCGCCGGGCGAGCGGCGGCTGGGGCGGCGGGCTTCTTGGCGGAAGCAGGTTTGGCCGCGGGCTTCTTCGTCGGCGCCGGCTTCTTCGCCGTCGCGGCGCGAGGGGCTGCAGGCTTCTTCGCCGCTGCAGCGCCGGACGCTGTGGGCTTTTTCGCCGCTGCGGCGCGGGGTGCTGCGGGCTTCTTCGCTGTTGCCGCGCGGGCTGCCGCGGGCTTCTTCGCCGGCGCGCGCCTCGCCGCGGGAGCCTTCGCCGCCGCCGCGGTCGCTTTCGAGGCGGCCGGCGCAGGCGTCGTCGACCCGGACTCGGGCGGAGTCGTCGGGGTCTCGTCGTGGCCGGAGGGCTCGGGGGAAGCGGGCTGGAGCGCGCTCATCATCTGAGTGGTCGGACGAAGATGACCGACCTTTTGCCATGAGGGCGCGAAGTCCTGCCCGGCCCCGCCGGGCGGCGATCTACCGCTGCGCGGTTGATTGCGACACCACGACCGCGGGCGCGCCCTGCCCGTAGGTGTCGACGAGCTGGTCGGTGCGGTCGCGGAACGTCGCGGTCATCCCGGCGGTGCAGAGCAGCGCGATGGCGACGTAGAGCGTAAAGGCCGTCCAACGGTGCTTGATGTCGATGCCGTCGCCCGGGTCGAGATCCCATCCGAGATCGCGACGGACGTAGGCCATGATCAACGCGCCGGCGGCCACCATCGCCGGAAGCCCCTCGCCTGTTCCGAGCGCGGCGGCGCCGACGAAGAAGGCGATCCCGAGCCACCAGGCCGATGGGAACAACCGGCCGACGTGGCCGCCGTCGAGCATCGGGATGGGCAGGAGGTTGAGCAGATTGAGGTAGAAGCCGGCGAAGGCGATCGCGAGCAGGAGCTGGCTGTCGCCGGCCACGGCATAGACCGCGAGCGCGAACAGGGCGCCGAAGAGCGGCCCGGCGATCGCGATGCGCGCGCCTTGGTCGGTGGAGCGGTCGCCCTCTCCGAGCACGTAGGCGCCGAAGAACGGGATGAAGTTCAGCGCCTTCACCTGGAGCCCTTCGCGCTTGAGCGCTGCGACATGGCCGAGCTCGTGGATCAGGATCGAGAGGACGAGGCCGATCGCGAACGGCCAGCCGAGGAAGACGGCGTAGGCACCGATCGAGATCAGTCCGGAGAGGACCGTGCCGAGGATGGGGATCTTGAAGAGCAGCCCGACCTTGCCGAGCGCCACGAGCGCGATCCGCCCGACCTTCCACACGGCGAGTGCCGCGAGGCCCACGGGCCCGCCGAATTTCTTGAAGCGGTCGCGCACCTCTTGACCGTCGTCGCCCTGCAGTCGCTCGCGCACGCTGCGGCGTTTGGGCTCCGGCTCAGGCTTGGTCAGGCGGTCCTGCGGGCGCGGAGCGGCCGGGTCGAGACGGCCCGGCGTCAGCGTGCGCTCGGGGATGCGTTCCCGCGGCGCGCCCATGTCGACGTGCCGCGGCGCACCCATGTCGACATGTCGCGAGAAGGACGGCGGGGGCACCGACCCCGGCAGCGGAGCGCTGTCGGAGTCGGGGCGCCGCGGCACGATCGCATCGCCGCGCCGCGGGTCGAACGGATTGGCCCGAGCGTCGGGATCGGCTGCGGCGTCGGGGTCGACGGGGCCGAACGGGTCGGGCCGGTCGGTCACCCCTTGAGCTCGGGGCGCGCCGCGTAGGCCGCTTCCTCGGCCTGCAGCTCGAGCTCCTCGACGAGGTCGAGGCCCGCATGCCAGAAGCCGGGGTCGGAGAGGTCGACGCCGACAATCTCGCCGAGCTCCTCGGGCGAGCGCGACCCGCCGGCCGCGAGCAGCTCGAGGTAGTCCGGGACGAAGCCGGCACCCGTGTCGCGGTAGCGCTTGTAGATCGAGAGCGCGAGCAGCTGACCGAACGCATAGGCGTAGACGTAGCCGGGCGTGTTGACGAAATGGGGCACGTACGACCACCAGGTGTCGTAGCCCTCGCTCACGTTCACGCTGTCGCCGAAGAACTCGGTCTGCGAGGCGCGCCACAGCTCGTTGAACGTCTCGACGCTGAGCTCGCCCTGCTCACGGCGGGCCGTGTGGATGCGGTGCTCGAAGTCGTTCATCGCGACCTGGCGGAACACCGTCGCGATCGCGCCCTCGATGTTCTCGGCCAGGAGCGAGAGGCGGTCCTCGGGGGTGGTCGTCTGCTCCAGGAGGCGGTCGAACACGAGCGTCTCGCCGAACACGCTGGCGGTCTCGGCGACGGTCAGCGGCGTGTGCTGCTCGAACGGGCCGCGCGGGCGGGCGAGCGAGGCTTGCACGCCGTGGCCGAGCTCGTGGGCGAGCGTGAGCACGTCGCGGCGGCTGCCGGTGTAGCTCATGAGGATGTACGGGTGGCGCGACGGCACGGTGTACGCGCAGAACGCCCCACCACGCTTGCCCTGGCGGGGGGCCGCGTCGATGTAGTTGTCGGTGAAGAAGTGCTCGGCGGCGGTGCCGAGGTCCGGCGAGAACGAGCGGTAGGAGTCGAGGACGAGGTCGCGGCCGTCGTTCCACGAGATGCGGGCGTCGTCCTTCGTCACCACGGCGACGCGGTCGTAGTCGGAGAGCACGTCGAGGCCGAGCAGCTTCGCCTTGAGGCGGTACCAGCGGCGACCGACCTCGTACCGCTCCTTCACCGCGGTGACGAGCGCCTGCACGGAGGCGTCGGAGGCCTCGTTCGAGAGGTTGCGGCTCGAGAGCCAGTGCGGGTAGTGGCGCAGGCGGTCGCCGATGGACTTGTCCTGCAGGAGCGTGTTGAAGATGAACGCGCGCGTCTTGAGATCGGGCTCGAGCGACTCGGTCACGGCCTCGGCGACGGCCTTGCGGTGCTCGCGGTCGTTGCTGGAGAGGCGGTTGAGGATCACCGTGAGCGGCTCGGCCTCGGCCTCCGGCTCGCCCGGGACGGGCACGCGGATGCGCGAGAGGATCTCGCCGTGCAGGCGCGACCATGCCGCGGAGCCGGTCGGGCCGGTCTCGGCGAGCAGACGCTCCTCGGCGGGGGAGAGGAGGTGGTCGCGGTAACGACGGATGCTGCGCAGGTGGTGGCGGGCGAAGGCGAGGTCGTCGTGCTCGAGGGCCTTCTCGGCCTGCTCGTCGGGGATCGCGGCCCACTCCAGCTCGAAGAACAGCAGCGCGGACTCGAGGCGCGAGGCGCGCTCCTGGATGTCGGCGACGAGCGCGCCGTTGGCCGGGTCCTCCGTGTCGGCGCTGAAGGCGAGCATCGCGTAGGAGCCGGCGCGGCCGATGCGCTCGGAGAGGTCGGCGAGCTGCTTGACGAGCGCGGCGATCTCGTCGGGGGAGCGGTCGGCGATCGTGCCCTCGTACTCCTTCGCGAAGGCGTCGGCCTCGGTCTGCGCCTCGGCCAGGATCGAGCGGACTCCCTCGGCGCCGCCGCCGTCGACGAGCGGCTGCAGATCCCACTCGACGTTGGTCGCTGCTTGCTCGGCGGAGGTGTCGATCGCTTCGGGCATGTCCCGCAGCGTAGTCGGGCGCGTGGTGGGTCGCCAGAGCGGGCGCGGACACCCATCCGGGCGGGCGCGGAGCGCTTCCTCCGACCGGCCTGAATTGTGACCCTCGGCACGCCCGGTGCGTTATCCTGCCTGGAACCCACCGGTACCACGATCTCGGTGCCGGCACTCGATCCCCAGGTGCTCTCTTGCGACTGAATCTCGCCTCCCTCCTCGACCAGGCGGCCAAGCGCCATCCCGAGCAGATCTACGTGCGTCTCGGCGACGTGGCCCTCAACTACGCGACCGTCAACGGGGCCGCGCAGCGCGTCGCCTCGTACCTGCAGTCGATCGGCGTGAAGCCGGGCGACCGCGTCGGCGTGATGCTGCCGAACGTGCCGCACTTCCCGATGGCGTACTACGGCGCGCTGCTCGCCGGTGCGGTCGTCGTGCCGATGAACGTGCTCCTCAAGGGCCGCGAGGTGGAGTACTACCTCCAGGACTCCGGGTCGAAGGCGCTCATCGCGTGGGCCGGCTTCGGTGCCGACGCGAAGTTCGGTGCGGACGCCGCCGGCGTGCCGCTCCTGGTCGCCGGTCCGGACGAGACGCCCGAGGGCGCGACGAAGCTCGAGGAGGCGATCGGCACGGTCGAGCCGCTCACCGAGCCGGTGCAGCGCGTCGCCACCGACACCGCGGTGATCCTCTACACGTCGGGCACCACGGGCAAGCCGAAGGGCGCCCTGCTCACGCACTCCAACCTCATGTGGAACGCCGAGATCTCCTCGCAGCTCCACGACCTCGGCACCCACGACACGCTCCTCGGTGCCCTGCCGCTCTTCCACTCCTTCGGGCAGACGTGCGTGCTCAACGCCGCCGCCCGCCGTGGCGCGACGATCGAGCTGATCCCGCGCTTCGATCCTGAGCTCGCGCTCGGGCTCATCGAGAAGCAGAAGGTCACGAAGTTCTTCGGCGTGCCGACGATGTTCGTCGCGCTGCTCAACCACCCGAACCTCGCGTCGACCGACGTCTCGTCGCTCGACCTGTGCGTCTCGGGCGGCTCGGCGTGCGCCGTGGAGACCCTCAAGCAGGCCGAGGAGAAGCTCGCGCCGGTGCTCGAGGGCTACGGCCTCTCGGAGACCTCTCCGGTCGCGTGCTTCAACCACAAGGAGCTCGGCTCGAAGCCGGGCTCGATCGGCACGCCGCTCTACGGCGTGGAGATGGACATCCGCGACGACGAGGGCAACTCCGTCGCCGACGGCGAGGTCGGCGAGATCGTGATCCGCGGCCACAACGTGATGGCGGGTTACCACGAGCGCCCCGAGGCCACGGCCGAGGCGATCGACGACCTCGGTTGGTTCAAGACCGGCGACATGGCCACCCGCGACGCGGACGGCTACTACTTCATCGTCGACCGCAAGAAGGACCTCGTCATCCGCGGCGGCTACAACGTCTACCCGCGTGAGATCGAGGAGGTGCTCTACGAGCATCCGGCGATCCTCGAGGCCGCCGTCCTGGGCGTCCCCCACGAGGAGCTCGGCGAGGAGATCGCAGCCGCGGTCGCCGCCAAGCCCGGCCAGACCCTCGACCCTGCGGAGGTCCAGGCCTTCGTGAAGGAGCGCGTCGCGGCCTACAAGTACCCGCGCCACGTCGTGATCGTCGACGAGCTCCCCAAGACGGCCACCGGCAAGATCCTCAAGCGCGAGATCGACAAGTCGATCTTCGACAACGCCACGGTCTAGGACCGAGTGGTCGCGACCGCGGCCCGGCCTTCTCTCTAGTGTGGTCCCTTCGGGCTCTGCCTCCCTCGTCGCTCGCCCGGCGGGGTGAGGCGGAGCCCGAACTTGTTCAGGGTCTACGGGTGCCTGCTGTTCAGCGCGGGGCGGTCGGCTTCTCGTCGGATCGAGAGACGAAGCGAAGGGCGACGAGTCCGAGTGCCAGCGCCGTGAGCGCCGAGACGAGGAAGACGGCACGTGGGCCCGACAGCGCGGCGACCGCGCCGGCGACGGCGTAGGCCGCGAGGAAGGCCCCGGACTCGAGCGAGTCCTTGAAGCCGTAGACACGTCCCTGCACGGCCTGCGGCACGAGCGACGCGAGCAACCGGTCCTCGCTGGTGAGGTAGAGGCCGTTGAAGACGCCGGTGGCGGCGAACAACGCGGCGGCGACGGGAACGGTGGGGGAGAGCGCCGTGAGGCCGACGGTGACGACCGACCCGGCGACCGCGACGAAGAGCAGGTCCAGCCGAGTGCGCGCGAGCGCAGAGCCGAGGATCGCGCCCGCACCGTAGATCGCCACCAGCAGCGCGAAGGCCGATTCGCCGCCTCCCAGCGTGTCGCGCACGAGGAGCGGCTCGGCGACGTTGATCATCGCGAAGGCCAGCGCGGCGCCGATCCCGGCGACGAACACGGCCGGAACCACGTCCATCGTGCGCAGGAGGGCGATCGTCCGGCGGGCTCCGCCCGGGACCTCCGGCTCTTCGGAGGCGCCGGCATCGCCGCGTCGGTCCTTGGGGCCGCGGCGGTCGAGGGGCAGCCTGGAGATGATCGCGGCCGAGATCAGGAACGTCGCGGCATTCACGAGCATGACGGTGGCCGGGCCACCCGCCAGCAGCAGCACCGCCGCCAGGAGCGGGCCGGCCGTCGAGGCGACGGTGTAGGAGAACGACAGGGCTCCCATCGCGTCGTCGACCCGTTCATGGCCGGCCAAGGAGGGAACGGAGGCCCGGCTCGCCGGACGGAAGACCGTCTGCGCGAAACTCACGACGGTCGCGAGGGCCAGGGTCGTGATGATCGAGGGCGAGACGGCGAGGCCGACGAACGCGACGGCTCGGACCACGTCGGTGGAGACGACGAGGGTGCGCCTCGAGTGGCGATCGGCCAGAGCGCCGGCCGCGCTCCCCAGGAGCATTGGCGGTAGGAACTCGGCGATCAGGAGTGCGGTGATGGCCCAGCTCGATGGCTCCTGGGCGTAGGCGAGCAGCAACAGGCCGACGTAGGCCATCTCGTTCCCGAGGTACGACTGGAAGCTCGTGACGAGGAACGGGCGGAGCGGCCCGGACCACCGGCGGTCGGTCCGCGGCTGCGGCGTGCCCGTCATGCTGCGCAACGTACTTCGCTCCGTAGCGGGAATCAACGATGCGGCCGGTCTCTGCGACGGGGCGCCGACCTGACTTGCGCAGCGCGCTAGACTCCCTCGGGTTAGGCAACATGGGGACGACCAGGTTTCGACGGGGTCGATCACACGTTGTGGTTGCGAGCCGAGGTTGCTGGATGGCCTCGTAAAACTCCAGCAAAAACCATATATGCGGACTCACATGAGTACGCCCTTCCGACTTCTGCTCTCGCAGCTTAAGTAAGGAAAGGTTCCGCCCCCGGCCAGTCGGCCGTCGGGTCAGCGGAATTAGCTTTGCCGACTCACCGAATCACCTTGCCTCTGCGTGACTTAGGGAAAATTTAGGAGGCTGGCCTTCTCCGACCCCGTTCGTGAGGTGACGAGAAGGCGAGACACTGATTGCGAACTACGCTCGTAGACGCCACCTCGTTGCGATCTCGGACGGGGGTTCGATTCCCCCCGTCTCCACTGCAGACGAACGACAGGAGCCCCGGCCTCGCGGTCGGGGCTCCTGTCGTTTCCGGGCGGTCGCAGCGGCGGCGAGTCGGGCATCATCGACGGCCGATGTCCGGTTCTCGCTCTCGCTCGGCCCTGGTCGCCCTCGGTGTTTCGCTCGCGCTGGGCTCGGCGCTGATCGGATGCGGAGGCGACGCGAGCACGGGTTCGGGCGACGGTCAGGGCTCGACGACGACGGACGAGAAGGTCGTCCTTGCGACGCCGAAGGCGGCGACGGTCGCCGAACGCGCGGCGAAGAAGCGGGCGGCCCAGCGCAAGCGGCGCGCGCTGGCGGCGAAGCGGACGCAAGCTCGCGACCAGCGACGCGGGCAGGCTCTCCTGCAGGGGCTCATCGACGCGGGTACCCGAGACACGTGGTCGGTGATGTCCGTGACCGCGAAGGGTGGTGACGTGGCCGTCTCCACCGACCTGCCACCGGGCAGCGGCGGATTCATGGGCGCCTGTGAAGCACTGAACGCCGCCGAGCCGTGGATCGACACGGTCGCCGTGCGTGGGACGGATGGCGGTGCGCACGCGACGTGGGCCAGGGGCGACGCCGCCTGCCAGGCGGGTTGACGGTCCCACGAGCCGAACCGTCGCATCGGGCCGAACGGCCGCACACCGGTTTGAGGGATGAGGTCAGACGGCCGGCGCCTGCCATCTCCAATCGCGGCAGCCCGTCCGGGCTGTCCCGGCGCCGCTCAAGCGCGGTGCGTCGACGGCCGATCTCGTCGACTGGTGACCCATCGCAACGACCCGTACCGACTACGGCCCGGGCGGCTTCTGCCGGTCCGGCGCCCGCAGAGCAGGCTTCCGGCACGGTCGTCTCGACCGCTGGCGTTGCTGCTGACGGTCGTCTGCGCCCTTGCCGGTCCGGGGGTCGCACGCGCGCAGGAGGTAGGCGGCGAGGCATCTGTCGAGTTCGTCGAGCCGGCTTTGAGCCTCCTCGGTCTGGCGGAGGCGCGGGCTCCCCTCCCGGTCCAGCGAGCCGCCTGGCAGCAAGCCCTGCTCGGCGCGGGCATCACGGATGCGTTCGCCGCGCAGGTGATGCGCAACACGATCGACGGGGTGGGGCTCAG
>JAURVW010000261.1 GCA_030655275.1 Solirubrobacteraceae bacterium | reverse complement strand
CTCCATATTCGCAGTGCTGTTTCTAATGCTCAGCCTCTACTGGCTTCTGCCCGTATTAACCGCAAAATCAACGCTTATAGATCAAATATCCCAGGCTGACATCTATACCTTTGCCACAACAACCTCAGCCTTCAATGCTGCCTTCACGATAGCAAGCATGTACGGCTTCTGGCGAGGAGGCTATATCTATGCAAAGGATATCATCCCTTACTGGTATCTCCTGTTCTTTTTCATACTTTTCCTGGCAATACATGGTTTTATCAATAACTATAAAAGTAAAACTATTGGCTTTCCTGTAAAAGCCCTGGCAGTAGTGGCGGTAATTGCAGTAATCCTGGGCTCAGGCATCTACGGCCCCTTTTCTTCGCTGTTTGACTTCCTATTTAATAATATATTCTTCTTCAGAGGCTTGAGAGATTCCCACAAGTTCGCGGCGCTGCTGGCTCTCTCTTACTCCTATCTTGGAGCTTTAGGAGTGGCTGAGTTCGTGAAGATAGCCCGAAGCGCCGGCGCATACAAAAAATTAGCATGGGTGGTTGTTATCATAGCTCTGGTCACACCTTTCATATATTCCTTTACCATTTTCAATGGCTTCTGGGGGCAGTTAAAGGCAACAGACTATCCAAAAGACTGGTATGAAACCAATGATTTCTTAAATAACGATCCCCAGGATTTTAATGTTTTATTCCTGCCATGGCACCAGTATATGGATTTTAAGTGGATCCCAAATGCCCAGAAAAGAATCGCCAACCCAGCTTCTTCCTTCTTTGATAAACCCCTAATACAAGGTAAAAACACTGAAATCGGCTCCATCTACTCACAGTCCACAAACCCTGCGCAGCGCTATGTAGAGGCTCTGCTGCGCGATAGAAACATAACAAACCTCGGCGAACTCATGATCCCTCTGAACATAAAATATGTGCTTTTGACAAAAGAAGTGGATTACAAAGAATATTTCTTCCTCTTCAACCAGACAGACATTGAGTTAATAAAAGAGACTGATAACTTCTACGTATTCAAAAATAAGCGCGCTGTCTCACGCTTTTACATATCTCCAGATATTAAGCCTGAATTCTCAGCCCTTAAGCCGCTTGAATATACTCAAACCTCACCCGTGAAATTCAGCGTGAATGCGGATGCTGGATACATAATGTTCGTACCTCCGAATTTAGACTCTGAGTACTGGGTGCTTGAAAATAAGCCTTCCAGTGTGCAGGATTTCTATGCGGTTTACCCCGCAGGAGATGGTGCGATTTACTACAAAAGGTTTGATACCTATCTCTCAGGATACTTTCTTTCTCTAATAACGCTGTTAGGACTATTTGCGTGGTACAGGAAGATATCTGAAAGATAGTTACATTTTTGACATTTG
>JAURVW010000259.1 GCA_030655275.1 Solirubrobacteraceae bacterium | reverse complement strand
GCGAGCAGCCAGCAGCTGCACGAGGCCGCGGCCCGTGAGGTGCCACGGAGCGGGGGTGACCACGTCGCCGGGACCGGGCTCGGTGCCTCGCGTCGTTGCGGCTCGATGCGTCGGATTCACGGTCGCCTGCGTCATGCCGTGATGGTAGGCCGCGAGTGAACCGTCGTGGGGTGATCGGCCGTACTCAAGGCATGCCGCTTGCCGCACACCCGCCCGAAGTGGAGCAGGTTGTCATTCCGTTCACGGCCGGCGTGCGACAATGCCAGAAGCCGTGACCCGTTTGCTCGACGACATCGACCGCCCGCAAGACCTGCACTCGCTCTCCGAGGATGAGCTCGCACAGGTCGCCCAGGAGGTCCGCGAGCACATCATCGACACGGTCGGCGAGATCGGCGGCCACTTCGGCGCCAACCTCGGCACGTGCGAGCTGACGGTCGCACTGCACTCGCTGCTCGACTCCCCCAAGGACAAGATCCTGTGGGACGTCGGCCACCAGTCCTACCCGCACAAGATCCTCACGGGTCGCCGCGACCAGCTGCCGACGATCCGCCAGTACGAAGGCCTCACGCCCTTCTGCGCGATCGAGGAGAGCGAGCACGACATCATGGGCGCGGGCCACGCGTCCACGTCGATCGGCTACGCCGTCGGCATCAAGGAGGCCATGCGCCTCAAGGGCGACCTCGACGCCGGCAAGGTCGTCGCGGTGATCGGCGACGGCTCCATGACCGGCGGCGTCGCCTTCGAGTCCATCCACCAGGCCGGTGGCCTCGGCACCCCGATCGTCGTCGTCCTCAACGACAACGGCATGTCGATCTCGCCGAACGTCGGCGCCCTCTCGCGTTCGTTCAACCGCATGCGGCTGCACCGCGGCGGCTGGAAGCGCCGCGAAGACATCGAGCACATCCTCACGGAGCTGCCCGGCGGCATCGGCGCCGCGATCGAAAAGGTCGGTCCGCAGTTGAAGGAGTCGCTGAAGGCGCTCGTCAACCACGGCGCGATGTGGGAAGAGCTCGACTGGGCCTACATGGGCGTCATCGACGGCCATGACGTCAAGACCCTCCGCAAGGCACTGAACAAGGCGTTCGACGCCGGCCGCCCGGTCGTCGTGCACGTCGCGACCGTCAAGGGCATGGGCTTCGCTCCGGCCGAGGACGGCGGGCAGGCGGGCCAGGAGACCTGGCACGCCGCCAAGCCCAACTCGATCATCGAGCGCGCGCCGGCTCCGAAGCCGTCGACCCCGCCGCCGCCGGCCCCGCCGAACTACACCGACGTCTTCGGAAAGGCGCTCGTCGACGAGGTCCGCCGAGATCGCCGCATCGTCGGCATCACGGCCGCGATGAACTCCGGGACCGGGCTCACGAAGCTGCAGGTCGCCGAGCCCGAGCACTACTTCGACGTCGGCATCGCCGAGCAGAACGCACTACTCTTCGCCTCGGGCCTCGCGCTCGAGGGCGTGCGACCGGTCGTCGCGATCTACTCCACGTTCC